>JANPLP010001004.1:0-4941 GCA_031426595.1 Planctomycetia bacterium
AGGGTCTGTCCCTGGCAATTGTGTCCCTGTCAATTGAAACTGGAAGCCCGAGGCAATTCTAGCTGAGCCACAGCCAATCGACAGCACTCTGCTCAAGAGGCACCATGGTATAGCGGAAACATCCGATTGGAGCGTGTTGCAATGGAATCGCAGTTGTCAGTACAATGAACTCTCACCTACCCACCTTATTAGACCTTCATCCCACCGCTTCCGAAGGACCCAACATGCAAGAACCGCTGTACTCATTTGATCGGCGAGGTTTTTTGCGGGTCGGTGCGGCTGGTGTTCTAGGCGCGACAGTCCCGATCGATAGTAAAGCGGTTGCCGCGGCGGCGTTGGAAGCAGGTGCTGGTCGCGCGAAGTCGGTGATGATTGTGATGCTCAGCGGCGGACCGAGCCAACTCGATATGCTCGATCCTAAACCCGAAGCGCCCGCTGAAGTTCGCGGCGAATTCAAAGCCATCCCGACTACGATTCCTGGTGTGGCCATTTGTGAACACCTACCGCGGCTCGCTCAGCAAACAGATCGTTGGTGCTTAATACGCTCGTTAGCGCATCGCGAACACAATCACTTACTGGCGACTCACGTTGCACTAACAGGACGACCAACTCCAGTGCCGCGCGGCGGTAGCGATCTCGACCGAGTTGAAACACGCAGCGATTTTCCAAACTATGCCGCTGCGCTGGACTACGTCCGGCCGCGAGCGGACGGAATCCCCAGCGGTGTGACCCTACCGAACTATATGATCGAAGGACCGTTGACTTGGCCCGGCCAGCACGCCGGTTTTCTCGGTGCAAAGTACGACCCATGGCAGATTCAAGGCGATCCCAACGACAAGAACTTCCGCGCCAGCGCCCTCGCCATGCCTTCGGACGTGGATCTACCCCGTCTGCAAAGTCGACGCGAACTGCTGAACGCATTCACGCGCGGCGATAAACGGTTGACCAGCGGCGAAGCCAATTCATTTCGTGAGCAACAAGAGGTTGCGTTCAACCTGTTAACATCAGGCAAAATGACCGAAGCCTTTGAGATCAACCGCGAGTCAGATGAGAATCGCGATCGATATGGGCGAAATAAATTTGGTCAGTCCCTTTTGCTCGGACGTCGCCTACTCGAAGCCGGTGTGCCTATCGTGCAAGCCACGATGGGGATCGTGCAAACTTGGGACACTCACGTCGATAACTGGGGGCGTTTGAAAAACACTTTGCTTCCACAACTTGACCAAGGACTCGCTGCACTTACCGACGACTTAATCGCTTCGGGATTGATGGAACAAACTCTATTGATTGTTATGGGTGAGTTTGGGCGAACTCCCAAGATCTCAACTCTGCCAGGCCAATCGATTCCCGGCCGCGACCACTGGGCGCACGCTTACTCGGCGCTGTTTGCCGGCGCTGGAATCCTCGGCGGTCAAGTTGTCGGTCAAACGGATGCGATGGCTGCCTACCCTTTGACGCGCCCTTGGTCGCCGGCTGACATATGTACAACGATTTTCAATGCGTTAGGTGTCAGCCGCGAAGTGCAGTTGACTGACCCGCTCAGCCGACCGCACCATCTGTTAAACGGGGCTGTCATCGCGCCCCTCTACACCGGTCGCGAGGCTTAAGGGAGAAGCAAGCCTTAGCTCTCCATAGCCTATCCAGATTCCACGGTGCGGATGCGAACTTTGAATGGTTGCCGAACGCCGGCTGCGTTATGTTCGAAGGCTCGCAGCCGGTGGATTAACGTGCTGGTCAACTCATGACCTTTGGTGATCAAAATGTCGCCGTGGCGAGTCAAAATGTTCTCATCAAGAATCATTTGCTCGGTGAGTTCAGTCAACATTACGGATCGCGATTCAACACTCCCTAACATCATTTCAGAGAAGGACTGCAGTAGTTGCGAGTTGTACTTGCCGCTCCCATCGACCTCCAAACGATGGATGGCTTCACTCACAGAGTGATGTTCACATAGCAGATCGAAGTCGATGAGAATGCGTAAGATGTTAGAGCCCAGTTCAACTGTAGGCGATGCATCACGATTCGAATTCCCGGGAATCTGACCGGCAATCATCTCCGCCACACCTTCCAGTCGCGGAATCTTCGCAATCAATCTGCTACCTACTTCCGCTTGGCTGCGAAGCAAGGCTTCCTCCGCAGCAGTCGGAACTTGTCCGCGTGAAATGCGATCCAGTAATGGTTGTGGAACCGCAACGCAACCAACCTGCGAGAGCATCGCTGCGATTTCGTATTGCCAAGTATCCGCTAATTGTAAGCGTGAACAGAATTGCTTCGTCAACTGCCGTATGCGACCGCCGCGACCGAAGGCACTTGGGTTGACAAGTCCCAAAAACTCCGTGATTAAGCCGATGGTTCCAGTCAGCGTTCTCGTAAGCAGCGTTCGCTCGAGCGATTGAGATTGATGCTGCCGAATCGCAGCGTCGAGGGTCTCGGCGAGTTTTTCAGCGGGACATGGCTTGTTCAAAAAGCGATAGATGGCCCCTTGGTTGACCGCATTGATAGCCGTCTGTTGGTCCGCGTTACCGGTCAACATCACGCGGATCGTGTCTGGAGCGACGCGTTTCGATTCCGCTAGCACAGTCAAACCGCTGACGTCAGGCATTTGCATGTCGCAGACAACCACTGCGAATGGGCCCTCGTCTTGCAACATCTTAAGCGCTGCTGGGCCACCTTCCGCGAGATGAAGCTTGAAACGCCCATGCAGACCACGTCTGAGCGCTTGCAGCACATTCGGCTCATCATCAACCAGCAAGATATCATCGCTCACAGAATGCTCCTTTCCGGTAGAATCTGTTTGTGTAGCCGAGCGCGCAGGCGTTATGCCAATGCCATTGCTGCGTTCGCGCCGTTCAAGCAATCACACTCATGGTTTCCAACTGCATTGACTACATCTTGGGGAAATCCCCAAATCGAAAGCAAGTATCCACCCACTGCTGAAGTGGTTGTCCCGAAGATGCGCTGTTCAGCCGCCGATGCAGTTATTCTCTCCGCTTGCTTTAATTTCAGCATGCGGCGATATAGTTCGGGGAACTGATGTGCGAGTACGATCTTGCCGACGGATTCCAAGTAGCTGGCTAGATACGCGACATTTGCTGCTCGCGCCGATTCGCCTCGCAAATCCGCATCCGCGCGAGCCGCTCGTGCATTCGCGATCGATGATTCGCATAGCTCATCGATATCGAGAATATCTTTCTCAGCCAGGAAAGGAGTAAAAATTCCCATCTCGCTCAGTAGACCTGCTATTAGTTCGACGCCGAGCAACGTGACTGCCTCACGCGGGCAGAACACTGCTCCACAGCGTCCAAAGAATGACGAAGCGACCAACTGGATGATCTTGGCCGACATGCCAATATCCGACGCAATTAGGTCCACAACCAACTCAAGACTCGGTTGCTCTTTCTGCAACTCAGCGGTCAATTCTCGCAGTACACGTGGTCGGCACGGGACCGCAGAAATCCGTGAGACCGCGCTACGAATTTCGCCTACCGGCAGTTGCACTCGAGACTGTTCAGCCCGCAGCACCATTTGCTCAATTGCATCTTTGGTACACGGCTTTGAAAGAAACTGATGCGCTGTTCCCGCGACCTTAATGGTCTGATCACGTTCCGCGTATCCCGACAGTATGCAGCGCATCGTCCCAGGCTGATAAAGAAAACTTTCGAACAGCACACGACTACCGTCAACACGTGGCATGCGAATGTCTGTAACCAACACGTCATATCGTTGCTCGCGCAGCAACTGGATCGCGTCCTCGCCCGAAGTACAGAATGTCGTCTCCCACTGTTGACGATATGGGTGCAACATGCGCTTCAATGCTTGAAGGATGTTTACCTCGTCGTCTACAAATAGGATCTTTAACTTGTTCATGCTCTCTTCAGTCACACCTAAACGTTCTGCAAAATCGAAGCATTGGAAGCAGCCGGAAACTGGGGACTGGATAGTAATGGTTTGACCTCAGTCGCCAGTGGCAACCAGACGTGAAACACAGTTCCTTCGCCAATTGATGTCGTAAAGAACAACTTTCCCTGATGCTTCTCCACCACCACGTTGTAACAGATCGCCAGCCCCTGACCGGTCCCTTTACCAACCGCTTTGGTTGTGAAGAAAGGGTCGAAGATGCGAGACTGGATCGCTTCGGGGATGCCGCCGCCGGTATCAGCAATTTCGACAGCCGCCCATCGATCGATAACCTTCGTGGAGATTGTTAAAACGCCACGCTCGCTTGATCGTTTCGCTCTCAGGTTGGAATCCATCGCATGGGCCGCATTGACAACTAAATTCAGAAAGACTTGGTTTAGTTCGCCCGGTAAGCAGTCAATCGGAGGCAGGTCATCGCAGAAGTTGATCTGCAGATCGGCCACGTATTTCCACTCGTTCTTGCAGACGATCAGCGTGTTCTCAAGCGCGCGATTTAGGTTCACTCGCATGCGCTCTTCAGAGCCAGGATGTGAGAAATCCTTCATGGCTCGCACAATTCTCGCTACACTTTCCGCACCCTCCAACGTTTGATCGATGGCCGCCGGGATCTCTTCTCTAAGAAAACTGATATCGACCTCATCGAAGATCGTACGCACTCTGGCAACGGAGCTTTCCAGCTCAGTGTACGGTGCGCAGCGAGCAAGTAGTTGGTCGGCTTCCTGGAGGATTCGTTCAAGTCCCTCGAAAGCTGTTTTGAGAAAGCGTGTGTTGTCGCCAATATACTGAATTGGAGTGTTGATTTCGTGCGCGATACCGGCTGCAAGTTGTCCCACCGATTCCATTTTCTGAGCGTGGGCGAGTTGCGTTTCCAATTGCTTGCGGCGAGTTAAATCGCGCAGCATGGCTGTGAAGGATGTGCGGTACGCATGCGTGAACTCGCTTACCACAATCTCTAGCGGAATGGTTGTGCCGTCCGACTTCAGACCTTCGATTTCGCCACCATGTTCACTTCTAGTAAACTTC
>JANPLP010001005.1:0-8107 GCA_031426595.1 Planctomycetia bacterium
CGACGAATTGACGGCTGCGACACATTTCGACCCGAGCAATCCCGATGAGATTTATACCTTCGACGCGACAGGTAATCGCAAAACCTCCCATTTGCACAGCAGCTATGCTGTCGGCACTGGCGCAGGAAATCCTGACGCCAATCGGCTGACCAGCGATGGCAAGTTCAGCTACTCCTATGATGCGAACGGAAACTTAACGAAACGGGTCGAAATCGCTTCCGGCAAAGTCCGTGAATTCGCGTTCGATCATCGCAATCGGTTAGTGCAGATCACCGACCGACCTTCGGCTGGTGCAATAGCCACTCAGAACGTGAAATACACATACGATCTACAGAATCGTCGCATTGCATCGAATGTTGATACCGCTCCGGCGGATGCGATTGACGGCAAGGTTACCTACTATGTTTACGCAGGTCAGGATGTCATCGCCGAGTTAGTGGACCCAGACGGTAGCGGTGCAGCCTCTCCCGCCATATCGATGCGTTACTTGCATGGCCCATCCGTCGATCAAGTCCTGGCGCAAGAGTTCGCCAACGGTGATGTACAATGGATGCTGACGGACCATTTAGGCACCGTCCGTGATCTGGTGAACAACAGCGGTCAAGTTGTGAATCACCTCAAGTACGACAGCTATGGCAACGTCATTTCCGAATCAGATCCGGCAGTAAAGACGCGCTATAAGTACACTGGTCGCGAATTTGATGCTGAAACAAATTTGCAATACAATCGAGCGAGATACTACGACGCGGCGATCGGACGTTTTGTCAGCGAAGACCCGATCGGATTCGCCGGAGGGGACGCGAACCTTTTTCGATACGTCGAAAACAGCCCAATCGATTCCACTGATCCTACCGGGAACGATAGAAAACGTTCGAAGTTGGAGAACTTTTTCAACCCGATAATTAAAGGCCTATCCAAGCTGTTGACTCAAGAGGAGATCGATGTTTCGGAAATTGCTGACAGGGCAGATAACCGTACCAAAATTGGAAACAAAACAGGTGAGTTCGACGATAACGCGCTCAAAGAGGCTTCGGAGCAAATCGAGAATGCCGCTGGCGGAAGCAGCAAGAAAAGCGATCCGAACTGTCCACCGCCAACTCCTGTTCGAAAGCGTAAAGAGATAACCTTAAGAAGCAAACCGGCTCCCTTTCCCGAACTAAGTTGGTACGAGCGATGGTTATTGAGAGGTACACAGGATTTGAAAGACTACGACGCAGCCAAAAAACTGAACCGTAGTAGCAGCATCGGAGGCAACATTGCAGCTATACCCAAGTATCGATACGAGTAGTACTCGTCTTAGTTCGGGAAACTGGAACCTTGCTGCTTATCAACCCTCCCCACGGGAGGGTCGAGCGAAGCGAGGGGAGGGCTTAGCACTTACTCCAGTGCGGCTCACCCTCCTCGGCCTATGGCCGGCCCTCCCCGGCCTTTGGCCGACCCTCCCGGTGGGAGGGTTAATCCGGCATTCCACAGACCGGCATTCCATAGATTTGATTGGTGATCAAGTATGCATCGTAAACCACGAACTGTAGAACGATTGGAATCTCGCCACTTAATGGCAAGCGATTGGCAGAATGCGTCGCTCCAGTGTGACGTCGACAACTCATCGCTCGTCGGCCCGCTTGATGCGTGGCTGCTCGTCAATAGTCTCAATCGAGACGGCGCGCGAGAACTTCCGCCCCGAGCGCCAAATTCAGTCGACCCGTTTTACGACGTAAATGGGGATAATTTTTTGGCGCCGCTCGATGTGTTGCTGGTCGTTAATGCCCTCAACAGGGGAAGTCGTAGCCAACCTATGGTCGTCGGCGGTCTGGCACCTGCCTCGGATCCGAATAGCAATGGCGTGGTTCTATCGAACAACGTCACGATTCATGGTCAAACCCAAGCGAGTTCACTTGTCACAGTTTCACTCGACGGAGGTCAAAGTGTCCTGCAATCGGTCGTGGCAGATACACAGGGGCGCTTCACCGTTGACTTGCCAGTTGCAGAGGGATTGCAAACGGTTCGCTTGTCTGCGCGCGATGAACTAGGCAGACGTTCGGACAAAGCGATTGAGGTCCGACGCGGCAATACCATTCAAGATTGGAATGCATCGGTGCTCAATATCGTTCGTCAGTGGACCACCACCTCGAACGATCCTTATCAAGGTCGCATCGTTACGTCTCAGCCACCCATGGTCGCTCGCAACTTGGCCATGATCCATGCGGCCATGTTCGACGCTGCCAACGCGGTCACTGGAAAGTATGAAGGTTATCGCGTCAGCCTACTGCCGCAAGTGGGTGTTTCAGAAAGTGCGGCGGCGGCCTCCGCGGCTTTCGAAGTCGCCAAGTCGCTTTACTCAGCGGTGGATGAAATCGCCGTTTGGCAAGCTTCCCTCGATGAGACACTTTCACAGGAATCCGACGGCCCAGCCAAGACGCTCGGCATCGAACTCGGAAAACGTGTGGGTCAAGCCATTCTCGCCGACCGAGCCAATGACGGTACCAAAGGGAGTTCAACTTATTCGGCGACGATCGAGGCAGGAAAATGGCGACGCACATTCCCGGATTACTTACCACCACTTTTGTCTCAATGGCCTAGCGTCAAACCGTTCGCACTAGCGCAAGGCGATGAGTTTCGTCCGGGACCGCCGCCCGCAATCCAAAGCACTGAATACGCGGCTGCCGTGGATGAAGTAACTCGCCTTGGAAGTTTCCAGAGCAGCCAACGAACAACTGAGCAGACGGAGATTGCATTATTCTGGGCGGATGGAGGTGGCACCGCGACACCACCAGGCCACTGGAATAGCATCGCGATCGACGTGACACTCCAGGAAGGAACAGGCTTGCTTGAGACCGCTCGCACCTTCGCGTTGCTCAATATCGCTATGGCGGACGCCGGCATTGCATCATGGGATGCGAAGTACCATTATGACATGTGGCGCCCGATCGATGCGATACGTCAAGCGGATCACGATGGCAACGCGGGGACCTTGATAGAACCGTCATGGATTCCGTTGCTTAAAACCCCACCCTTCCCAGCATACACATCCGGCCACAGCACATTCAGCGGGGCCGCCAGCGCAGTACTGACCAGCCTCTTCGGCAACGATGTTGCGTTCAGTAGTAAAACGGACGGTCATCTGGCAGCCGAACAGCGACCACTTGATCCCTCGCAGATTGCGACTCGACATTTCGATAGCTTCGAGCAAGCGGCCGAGGAAGCAGGCCTAAGTCGAATCTACGGTGGAATCCATTTCAGTTTCGATAATGCTGCTGGCCAAAATCTTGGTAATCAAGTTGGCACAGCCGTTGTCGCTCGATTGCTTCGTAATTCGGTCTAGATTTTTGTCACTAGAACCAACTCCGCCGTACACCAACATCTTCGCATGGTCTTGATTGCAAGTTTGCGATCTGCGAATGAGCCACGAAGCACACGGACAAGGCTATCATTCTCAGGCGTTGGCACAGCGAAACGTCGATTCTTTATTGTCCGCTACGAGGGCCAACTCTGCGACTGATATACGGAGCGGTGTGAACGCGGTTATCAAGCACTTTCACCTCGAGATTCTGCGTTTCCTGAATACGCACTTGAAACGGATCGCCATTGAAGCAGATCTCGCTGAAGAAGGTAAACATCGACGAATCATGATTGACGAACATGGGAGCCAGCTTCCCGGCTGTGGTCGTGTAACTGAACCCACCAAGAATCTCGCTGGATCCTCCCCCACTCGTCTCAAGAAGCGTACCTCCTCGTTCAGTCTTATACCCCAACACCCATAATGTGCCGTTGTTGTTAACGGTGTGCGTTCCTTCATTCTCAACGTCCAATTGACGAGCCCACACGGATTGCTGGGACAGCCTGAGTTTATGCGTGACGAAGTCTTCGAAGAAGAGTTCACCTTTAATGGCCTTGGGACCAAAAGTGAGATCGCAATCAGAAACACTTCGGAACAGCATCGTGCGAGCGGTACCCACTTCCACTCCGCCGTGTATGTACGAGAAGTGCTCGAATGACACAGATGGGAACTCCCCATCCACCACTCGAAAGTCCGGTCGCGTGCTTCCCGAGTAATCGATCATCCCTCCAATCCCAACTACACGCCGAACCTTTCCCCGAATGGTGACCGTGGACGTGAGCGCATAATTCCCGGGCAGAAAAATCGTCGTGGCCCCAGAATCGACAGCTTTCTGAATCGCAGCCGAAGAGTCCTTCGTACCCGTCGGATCTGCCCCAAAGTTGTCCACATTCGCCCAGGTGGCGGGAGGATCTACGATGACGACCGGCGGTTCCTTGATCGTCAATCGCAATGACTGCTCGTCGGTCGGAAATGCAACCGTGGGCGAGTGCGAGCAGTACTCGATAACGTCTGGCCCAAGTGTGCCTGTCTTGTCCTCCCCTGTAATGCGACTCGCGGCAAGCCAGTCAGGAGTAACCACGTCCCCTACGGCGCGACTATAGCCGGAAGTTTGCAGGTCACGAAGGAACACTCTCCCACCGTTGTAGTTTATAACGGCTGGCCAGTTCGCGGCTCCATTCAAACCCTTCAGCGATGCCTCAACTAAACAGAACGTGCCGTAGGTTCGAACTGCTGGTACAGAATTTTCACTATAAAGTCCTCGCACGCTGATCGCTTGGCCCTCGTTATCAAAACCAAACTCAGTCTGTCCTCGCAAGGTTATGTGCTCAAACGTTTGCCCATTTACGGCTCGCGAAGTACTAATCCCTCGCTTGAATCCTATCACTTCACAGTTGCGGACTAAGAGTGGTCCGTTCATGTCACGATGTCCCAAGTCGAGACCTATTACGCCGCTTCCGGCACCAGCTTTAAACTTGCAACTACGCACCGCCCCAGAATTGTTTGAGTAGAACTGCAGTCCAATGGCTCCGGGATTCCCGTCGCCAACATCGAAAGTCAAATTCTCAACATAATTGTGGAACCAGTCGGCTGATCCAAATCCCCCACACCACATGATGCTTTGCGGCTGATTAACATCAGTGAACGTTCCATTCTTTAGCCGGATAATGGTCGTGTCGACATTCTCACCGATGATGAAGTTCTTTCCCCAAGCATCCTTACCAGCCGAGTTCTTTTTTGACCAATTCAAGGTTTGGGAAACCAGGTATGTACCTGATGGAAAATAGAGCAGCTTGTGTTGCCCCATCACATCGTTCAACGCGCGCTGTATCGCTAGCGTATCATCGCTGACTCCATCGCCTTTCGCAAAATACGGCTCCTTGGTCACGTCAATGACCATGGGGCTAGCAGGATATCGAATGCTTACGTTCGTCTCGAACTTGGCGCCGGGTTGACGCTCCATCCCACCTGCAGCCCGCACCGAGATGCACATCGCAACGATGCAAAGAATGCCGAAGCGGCGAACAAAAACAGGCAAACAGCCTTCATGAATCGTAAACATCCAATCACACCCAGTTGTTGGTCTCGTATTTTTCGCGCGCAGAAACTTCCGTAGGCTGGTTTTCAATTCCATTTAAGCCTCCACTCTAGGAGCATGGTCAAGGGTGATTCCAACCTCGCCTTAGGTTTTGGATGAAAGTGGGTCCGCCAACTCCGCAAACGATCAGCTAGCCAACTATTTGTGTTGCGATTCCTCGATCCGAATAGCCTGTTGTCGCCGGTTTCCATAGCTAATCCCCAGAGGCAGCAGGATGGCAAACGGTATCCACATGTAAAACCGATAGGGATCGGGCAAACCGAGGATCGATCCGACGAAAATAACGATTGCTATCCAGCCAACCATCGCCGACTTGATCATAAACTTGCGTTCGCGCGGCCCGTTGGTGTTACGGATGCTGAAATAGGTTCCTATGAATCCCCCCGCAACGCCGACGGCACCACCCATCAAACCGATCGTTGTCCCCGCATCCATCGATTTTTCCTCCCTCAGCAAACTGAAGCCCAGTATCGAAATCTAGTTTTGAAATCCCGTATCAAAGCCAAGGCAACTTGACGAGTCACTTCCAGGTTGTGCAACCTCGAACGCTTCAGTCACCATAGAACGGCTTTAGTTTAACCTCAGTGCGACGATTCTAAAAATTGAAGCTCTTCTATCCAAGCACGTCTGCACATGTCCAACCCGCGAACACTATTCGCAGAATACTGGGCTTCAATCTGGGACTTCCACCGCAGATAGAATTCCAAGCAAGCCACTCCCGGGGATGCACGCGCGCCTTTTGTTTTGAGGGCCAAATGTAGCGAACAGAAGTGATCGCTCGTCCAGCCAGGGTGGAACTGCGAGGTCGATCGTCGAACTCGACAAAACCTCAGTAACTTGTATTTGCCTGACTTCACCCCGCGCGCGTAAGATTGGGTGTCGCTAGGCTAACTTGGTGATTTCAACCGCACCAAAGCAGCATTGCTATCAGACATTTTTAACGGTCGTCCAACACCTTCTTCATCTCGACTGACCACTCAAGGTAGAGCAAACCATTACGTGACTATTAGCGTTAAACTTGCCATACTCGCCGACGCTGCAAAATATGACGCTTCATGCGCCAGCAGCGGGTCTAAGAAGACGCGTGCGGGCAGCCAACTTGGTAGCACCGAGGGCATGGGGATCTGTCATAGCTACACGCCGGATGGCCGATGCGTCTCGTTACTTAAGATCTTGCTCACCAATTATTGCATCTTCGATTGTCGCTTCTGCGTCAACCGTATCTCAAGTGATACGCCGCGAGCTCGATTTACCGTCGACGAAGTCGTGAAGCTAACCATCGACTTCTACAAACGCAATTACATCGAGGGACTTTTTCTTAGCTCGGGCATTATCCAGAACTCTGATTACACGATGGAGCAACTGCTGCTTGTTGCCAAAACGCTTCGCGAACGTGAACTATTCGGAGGGTACATTCACCTCAAAACCATTCCGGGTGCAAATCAAGCTTTGATAGATCAAGCCGGGATGTATGCGGACCGCCTAAGTGTCAACGTCGAATTGCCTACCGATGCTGACTTACAGCAACTTGCACCTGAGAAAAATGGATCTCAGATTCGCTCGGCCATGGATGGGATCCAGACCAAAATAGTTGAACTGCGCGAGGATAGTCAGCGGGGGCTTTCTGCTCCCAAGTTTGCACCCGCAGGACAGAGTACGCAGATGATCGTGGGCGCGACATCAACGCCCGACCAAACCATTCTGACCACTGCTAGCGAACTCTACTCGAAACAAAAGCTGCGACGCGTTTACTATTCAGCCTACAGTCCGATCCCGCATGCAGATGCGCAGTTGCCCGGTCATAGCCCGCCTCTAGTGCGCGAGCACCGGCTTTATCAAGCCGATTGGCTGTTAAGGTTCTACGGCTTTGATGTCAGCGAATTGGTTGTGGCAACAAATGGTAACCTCGACTTAGCAATCGACCCAAAACTGGCGTGGGCGCTGGCCAATCGTCATCGCTTCCCTGTCGACGTCAACCGCGCACCGCGCGAAGAGCTTTTGCGAATTCCAGGTATTGGGGCTCGGACCGTCGGACGTATTCTGGCAATGCGACCTGTAAAAAGCTTACGCATCGCTGACTTGAAAAGATTGCGCGCCGCATGGAATCGGGCTCGAGCCTTCGTGATTACCGCTGATCACAATCCAGACCTGTTACTGCTCGAGAAAGAACAGCTTCGCACGCATCTTGCGCCTCAACCGAAACAGTTGCTGCTGTTTGACATGCAACAAGTGAATGATTCTGGCGAGATCTGATCGGAAACCTTGAGCGATCGTAGCATCGATTTCGTCGGCGCGCATCATGGACGCAAGAGGCAAATCACCCCACATGTTTCAGTATACGATCCGCGATTTCGAGGACTGGCGCAGTACATCGCGAACGCTGCGTCGCGCGGGGATTGCTCCAGAGCAAGTGCAGATGCTTCCACCCAATGCACCGGGACTCTTTAGTCAATTGCCAACTCAACATGAGATGGAGCCTGTGAGTGATCAGATGCCCCCAGCATCGGATAAGTTTCTCGTTCCGAAGGACTTTCTCAGCTTGGCGGAAGAGGTTGGATACCACCGTGACGCGGATCGCTGGAATTTGCTCTACCGCCTTTTGTGGCGGTTGACCCATGGCGAGCCTAAGCTGATGCTGGTTAGTACCGACGATGATGTTTTTCGTTTAAGAC
>JANPLP010001006.1:0-3046 GCA_031426595.1 Planctomycetia bacterium
CGTGAGATTGCGACGTTCGATAACGAGTTGATGTTCTCACGCGATGGGTTGCGTTGGGACCGCACCTTCGCGAGACAACCGCTGATTGTCCGCGGTGGCAAGAAGTCTTTCGATGCCGGTTTCCTAATTACCAATGGCAATCCCATCAAGATGGGCGACGAAGTCTGGTTCTACTATGGTGGCAATCGCGGCATCGTACGTTTCCCCAATCCCGATGAGAAAGACGCGTCCCCTCGCGCCTCGGAATACGCCAGCGGCGTCGGCTTTGCGAAGATGAAACGCGACCGCTTCATCGGCGTTGCGCCCGATCCGCAAACATCGCTACGAAATTGGAAACCCAACGATTCTCAGAAAAAACCCGAGCCGCCCGTCAATACGATCGGTCAAATTACGCTTAAGTCCCGCGATCTCCACGGAGTAAAGACGATCACGCTCAACGCCGACGCTTCAAAAGGGGCCGTGCGACTCGAAGTGCTCAACGAAGATGGCTTTCGACTGCACGGCTTCACCAAGGACGACGCTGTGCCATTGACCACAGATCATCTAGCGCACGAAGCGAGTTGGAAGGACAAACACCTCAGTGACCTGCCGTCCGGTAGATATATGCTGCGCGTACATCTGGACAAGGCTGAGTTGTTTGCTGTCACGTTGAACCGTGAGGCAGCTGTTATAAGGCGCGTCGGAAACTGAAAACAACCACTTGAGACTTGGCTCTAGCCCCTACGTCAAGCGTCCACCTAACTTGCGATACGCAAAATGTAAGTTTAGGGAATGCCTGACGGGTGAAATTCGCTATAGTATGTCGGTGTACTGCCCGTCCAAACTCTAGGAGCACTGACATGAATCGAATTGCTTTATCAACGATTATCGTTGTGGTTCTATGCACCTTGCCAGGCACCTTGGCGGCTGATTCGAAGTCGACAAGTCTGTTTAACGGCCAAGACCTAAGCGGTTGGCATGCCGACGTGCCTATTAAGGACGATCAACCTGACACGGCGGCTGCCTTCGTCATACGCGGCGGCATGTTAGTGAGCCTAGGCCAACCCCGTGGCCACCTGATCACCGATGAGAGTTACGAAAACTATCGTCTCGAAGTCGAATATCGATTTGCATCGAAGCCGGGCAACTGCGGCGTCTTAGTTCATGCATCTACTCCTAGAGCGCTTAACATGATGTTTCCCAAGTCGATCGAGGTTCAAATGAATCATCTAAATGCAGGAGATTTTTGGTGTATCGTCGAGGACATCACGGTTCCCAACATGGTCGAAAGACGAGGACCCAAGGAGAATTGGGGAGTAACCCAAGGGAAGGGCCGGCGAATTCTAAATCTTACCGACGATTCCGAGAAGAGGCCGGGCGAGTGGAACAACATGGTAATCGAATGCTTTGGCGACAACATCAAAGTTTGGGTCAATGGTGATCTGGTCAATCATGGTACCAAGTGCACCGCGATCAAGGGACAAATCGCGTTGCAAGCCGAGGGCTCCGAAGTCGAATTTCGCAAACTCGATTTGATGCCGATCGCCAAGTTGACAGACTGATCAACTGAACTTGCGAGGGGCCTCGATGAATCGACGTCGCATCCAATGGGGATGTGTTATTGCTTACGAGGGCTATTAGGCTGCGGACTTCAAGACGTCTTCGATCGAGCGGTTTCGAACCTGGTAGACATACTTGAGGACTTCGGCGACGGCAGCGTACTGTTCCGACGGAATCGGTTTACCGATGTCGACATTTTTGAAAAGTATTTGCGCTAGCTGTTTCCGCTCAACAATTGGAATGCCGTTCTCTAACGCGATTCTTCGAATTCTCTCGGCGACCAACTCTGCACCTTTAGCGATGACAATGGGCGCCTTCATCGTCTTCGGATTGTATTGGATGGCGATGGCTAGTTCGGTGGGATTCGTGATGACGACATCGGCTTTCGGAACATCGGCGATCAGACGTTGAGATGCGATATCACGTTGAACCTTGCGACGGCGAGCTTTCGTTTGTGGATCACCTTGCGTCGATTTTATTTCCTCGCGTACCTCTTCATCGGTCATTTTCAAATCTTGTTCATACTTCCAACGCTGAAACCCATAGTCGACTACCGCCAAGACGAGTAAATAGATGGCGACTTGTCGTATAAGGTCAATGGTAGTCGTCCAGACAAAGACGCCAACGCTTTCGACTGGCAAACTATTCAAACTGAGGATCGCATCCCAACGAGACCAAATCCCGATAGTCAGCACCACCGACACCAGTCCGATCTTGAGGAGGCCAAAACCCAAGCGAGTCACATTCTGCAACGAGAACAATCGACTTATCCCTTGTAGCGGATTGATGTGCGAAAAATCGATGGATACTTTGTCAGGCAACCAGAGAAAGCCTGTTTGCCCGAGGTTGATACCGATGGCAGCTAGGAAGACCGAGGCGAGAAGCGGAGCTAGAGCGAAAGAGGCTTGTTGGAAAAGACTGACCAAAGTCACCAAAGGTGTTCGGGAATCGGTGTACCAGTAGAGTGGCTGTTGAAGTTGCGAGGTGATGATGGCAATGAGAGTCTGATAGAGCTGGGGCCCAAAAAAGTCGAGAACGATCACGCTGATCAAAAGAAGCAAAGACGACGCAAGATCTTGGCTGCGTGGTATCTTCCCCTCCTCGCGAGCTTTCTCTCGACGATAAGGGGAGGCGTCATGTTTCTTGTCACCCGCGTCATCAGCCATGATGTTTTAGTGTTGGGAAGAGGCGGGTGGTTTTCTCAATCCATAGTGCAAGTTCGCTCTGAAAGATCCAGCCGATCGTACCGATCGAAAGCGATAGCGAAATCAAGAGTACGAGGATGTTGATGTTGAAGCCGATCGCCATAATATTCAACTGTGGGAGGGTGCGACCGATAAGGGCTGTGACGAGGTTGGCCAACAACAACGCGATGGCGATCGGTGCCGCGGCTCGAATTCCGATCCCGATACTATGATGCAATAGTCCTTGTAAATGCAACAACCAATGCTCTTCAGCGAGTACACCACCGGCTGGATAGTGAGCGAAAGAGTCGAGGCAACATCCA
>JANPLP010001007.1:0-7590 GCA_031426595.1 Planctomycetia bacterium
GCCGATGACTTTGCCAAATCTTTCCGCAAACCAGTGCTGCGTAAGTGACCGCCCGCCAGCATGGATGCAAACATAAGGCTTGCTCAGGTCGACTCCGTGATCGTAAAGCAACTGCTTGGCGAGCGTCTGCTCAAACTCAAACACGGGGAACTCTAAACGATCACCACAATCAGGAGCACCCAGATGCATTACGAGCGATTTGAGGCGATTGATTTCGTGCCCGCGCTCAGGCCACTCAATGCCTGTGTCCAATGCAAGTTCAGGACTAGAGCCTGGATAGAATCCGAGCGTTGAGTACGATTTGATAGATCTTACAAAGCGATTAATGTAATGGCCGTTATCTTGAAGCTGGACAATTAGATCCCACGGCCGTGACTCCGCATTCCCGCGCAGCTCGTCGAGCAATTCCTCATCAATGGGTTGCTTTCCAGGTATCCCATCCCAACCAGGGAAAGCTACAAAATCATCTAAATAGGATGGAAAACGAGTCACTAATTCTTGAGCCCAAGGCAGTCCGCATAAAGTAATGTGCGCATCGGGATAGTGAGCCCGCAGAGAGCGTAAAGCGGGTATCGCGCACAAAAGTTCACCCAGTTGAAGCGCGCGCACCACTAAGATCCGCATGGGTCGTTCATCGACCGCCGGTTGCATGAAATGATTCACTTATGACCCTGCGGAGATAGCTAGATAAACTGCGTTCCGAGGCGAAATGCTTCGAAACAAAGGGACGAACTGCCAGTTGCAATCGCTGTGCCGCTGTGGACTCGCCGTATTGCATTCGAGCAGAGGCGTCCACGCGCGATCACCAAGGCCAATCACCAAGGCCAGAGCGCTTCTACTTTGCCAATGGGGGACGGAACGCTTTGTGCATTGCAGCCCGCTGCCGCACCTCAACCCCCTTCAGTGATCTATCCAAGGATGAACGAATGCACGCCCTCGAAGTGAATCTGAAAGCTCGTCATGAGTTCATCGCCGCTCATTTAGCTCGCTCAGCCGAAGTCATCAATCACACAGCCGAAAACTGTGTCGAATCGATCGCCCAGGCCGCTCACATCATCACCGAAAGCTTCGAGAACAATGGCAAGCTGATGATTTGTGGAAATGGCGGAAGCGCCGCCGAAAGCCAACACATGGCGGCTGAATTGACACATCGGTTGAGCGCAGCGGTTGAGCGGCGTCCGCTACCAGCCATCGCTCTCACAACGGATACCTCGCTATTGACGGCCTGTGCGAACGATCATGGGTTTGAACATGTTTTCAAACGCCAAGTGGAAGCGCTTGGACGCCCCGCTGATGTGTTGCTTGGAATTAGCACGAACGGTTCATCGGCTAACGTGGTTGCAGCGCTCCGGCAAGCGCGAAAGCAAGGCCTCAAAACTCTCGCTCTCGTCGGTTCCTCCGGTGACATAGTAACACTCTCCGACTGCGCGATCTGTATCCCTGATGCTGACGCGCAGTCTATTCAAGAAGCGCAGCTCGCCGTTATCCACATTCTATGTGCGATCGTCGAACAAGGAATCGTGATTCCGCAGGCCGATGAAAGAGACGCGATGGTCGACAAAGTCAAGCGGCTCAACCCAGCTGAAAGCCTTGCTTAACCATCCTTTGCACCGAAGAGAATCTGGATACGTGTAATTCGTACCAGTGAAAATCCGCTTTTACTAAAGCTCACTTTGCCCCCTGAATTATGGACTGGAGAGATCTTGCGAGCTGTCCCGTTTCCAACTTCTCTTCGCACTTTCTGCAGTCGGGTAGTTGGTGGTTTTCGTGAGTCTTACACGAGTCCATGAGGAAGGTTCCCCATGGCCGCGTTGAAAAGTGCTAAGTACGAAGCGCTATTCCCGACCGGAGCGATCTTCAGGAGCATATTTTGCGGCCCCATCGCAAGCGGCGGATTTAGCAGCGCGAACGGCAAGCATTGCCCGCTGCGATACGCAGCGCTAGGCAAGCACAGCAAGCAACACGATGATTGGCCGTCAACCTCACTGCCCCATATACACTCACCCTGCACGGTCAGTGACCATCCGATTGGTGTTAATCCGGTCACCGACGTCGATTCAACTTCGACATTTGCAAGTTCCACCATTGTGCGAGCTGTATTCAGGCAAGAGCGTGAATGAAAAGAGTGACGAGTTGAAGGGGAAATGAATATGGCGAAGTGTGGCACGGGCTTCGCTAACTGAGCTTCGCCAAGTGAACTTCGCTAACTAGCGGGCTCATCGGTAGAAAATCCATTCCTCAAAGGAGCAGTAACTTACTGCGATAATTCAAGTATGAATAATTCGATCTCAACTTCGGCGAAGAAGGCGACTGTTCGTGATCACAAACGAGTTGGAGGTGTCCGAACTCAGGAGATGCGCACTGGCACTGCGAGTAGCGTACGTCGAGTTTGGCCTGGTGGAGCCTATCCGCTCGGCGCGACCTGGGATGGCATGGGAGTAAACTTTTCGATCTATGCGCAGCACGCGACCAAGATAGAGTTGTGCTTGTTTAATTCGGTCGACGATGAGAAAGAAAGTGTTCGCATCCCCTTGCCTGAACGTACGGACGAGATTTGGCATGCCTACCTCCCGGAAGTGACTCCCGGCCAGCTCTACGGCTACAGAGTGTACGGGCCTTACGAGCCTGAGAAAGGTCATCGCTTCAATCCAAACAAAGTTGTTCTTGATCCCTACGCGAAGTCGATCGCTCGCGGCGTCCGTTGGCACGATTCGAATTTTGGTTATGCCATTGGCGATGAAGCTAAAGACTTGTCCTTCAACGAAGCAGACAACGCTGCCTTCGCGCCGCTGGCGGCGGTCATTGATCCCGTCTTTAGCTGGGGTGATGACCGGCGTCCTGACACTCCAATGCACAAGTCGATCATTTACGAGATGCACGTTCGGGGCTTTACCAAGCTGCAACAAGCCATCCCAGAAGAGTTGCGAGGCACCTATGCAGGTATCGCAAGTGCCCCTGCAATCGAGTATCTGAAGGCCTTAGGAATCACTGCGGTAGAATTGCTACCCGTTCACTTTCACCTCGATGGACGCCATCTAGTTGAGAAAGACTTATCGAACTACTGGGGCTACGATACCCTGGGCTTTTTCGCCCCCGATCCACTTTATGGCGCACCAAACCATAGCCTTGATGCGGTCCGCGAGTTCAAAGTAATGGTTCGCACATTGCATGCAGCGGGGATCGAAGTGATCCTTGATGTGGTCTACAACCATTCGGCTGAGGGAAACGAGATGGGTCCCACCCTCTCTTTTCGCGGAATAGATAATGCCGCGTATTACCGAGTGTCGCCTGAAAATCCAAGGTACTACACGGACTTCACCGGCTGCGGTAATACGTTCAACATGACAAACCCGCGTGTCCTGCAACTGATTATGGACAGCCTTCGGTACTGGGTTACGGAAATGCACGTCGATGGCTTCCGCTTCGATCTTGCCAGCACCTTGGCGAGACAGTTGCATGATGTAAATAAGCTTGGTGGGTTTTTCGATATCATTCACCAAGATCCACTACTATCGCAAGTCAAATTGATCGCCGAACCTTGGGACTTGGGACCCGGCGGTTATATGGTTGGGAACTTCCCTGCACAGTGGTCTGAGTGGAATGGCAAGTACCGCGACAGTATCAGACACTTCTGGAAAGGTGATGGAGGGCATACGGGTGAGTTCGCCACACGACTCTGCGGTTCGCCAGACCTTTATGCGTGGAGCGGCAAGCGCCCTCACGCCAGTATCAATTTTGTGACATGTCACGACGGTTTTACCCTGAACGATTTAGTCTCATACGACCACAAACACAACCAAGCGAATGGGGAAGACAACCGCGATGGTGCAGATGACAACATCAGCTGGAATTGTGGAGCGGAAGGTCCAACGGACAATGCAGATATTGTAGCGCTCCGCGAGCGAAAGAGGCGTAGCTTTCTGGCCACGTTGATGCTCTCGCAAGGCGTCCCAATGCTGCTTGCCGGTGATGAAATCGGCCATTCGCAAAATGGCAATAACAATGGCTACTGCCAAGACAATGAACTCACCTGGCTGAACTGGGACTTAGACGAGTCTCAAGCTCAACTGCTTAATTTCGTCCGGCAGTTGGTTCGTATCCGCCGCAATCAACCCGTATTGCAGCGCCGCCGATTCTTCCACGGTGAAGCGATCGGTTCTGAGGAGTCGCCCAGTGTGGCTTGGCTGAATACGGACGGTTCATCCATGTCTGAGCAACAGTGGAACGACGGATTTAGCAAGTGCGTCGGTTTGGTGCTGTTCGGCGATAGTATCGACATCGATCAATACGGTGAAGAGGTTTGCGGCGATTCGCTACTCATCTTATTCAATGCCGATCACGGCGAACCGATTCCATTCGTAATTCCAGATCTGAAGGAAGGCCATGCTTGGGATCTGCTCCTCGATACCAGCGAGAACTTGACGACCGAACGCAAGCTCGCGCCAGGTGAGGTATTCCATCTTCCAGCCGCTACTTTAGCTTTGTTCCGCTTGCCCTCGGACGAAAACAAATTCGGCGGTATTTAGCTCTTTATTTTCACGTTTGAACGAATCTTTGAAGCCGCCCAATGATTGCGACCTATCGCTTGCAACTGGAACCCAAATTCGGTTTCGCTGAAGTCGTACAGATCGTACCGTACCTTCAGCGCTTAGGCATTAGCCACCTTTATCTTTCGCCGATCACGGAAGCAAAGGAAGGCAGTACGCACGGTTACGACGTGATTGATCACAATGCGATTCGTGATCAGCTGGGCGGCGAGAAGGGGTGGCACATACTGCTCGCAACCGTGCGCGACGCGGGCCTGAAGATCATTATCGATATCGTCCCGAACCACGCGGGTGTCGGTCCTCATAACGAAGCGTGGCAGAACGTGCTGGCTTTCGGTAAGCACTCAAAATTTGCCGAGTACTTCGACATCGATTGGAGTCCTCTCGAAGACTCGTTGCACGACAAAGTTCTATTACCATTCCTAGGCAAGCCCTACGGTCAGTGCTTGGATGACGGCGAGATCAGCATCGTCAAGTATGGCAGTACGTTTCGCGCTAGCTATGGTGAGCATAATTTCGCGTTGTCGCCTGTCAGCTACGCTTGCTTGCTTGCTGCTGCGATGCCCCTACACGAACGTAGTGACCTGTATTTCGATATCAAAGATTTGCAAGAAGGCTACCGCTCGCTCACACCTGAAGATGTTCCGCGCGCCGAGATGCTCGAGCGACGACTGGACCAAATTGCCGATCAAGTCAACTGGGAAGCCACACTGGCGACTTTCACAGGAACTGCGTTGCATGAACTACTGGAGCAGCAAAATTGGCGTTTGGCCTACTGGAAAGCGGCTAGCTACGAGATTAATTACCGACGCTTTTTTGACGTGAACGGTCTGTTTGCGTTAAGGGTTCAAGACGACGAAGTTTTCTGGAGTTCGCATACGTTGGTTAGCGAACTGCTCGCCGTAGATGTGGTAGACGGTTTGCGAGTTGACCATGTCGATGGGCTGTTCGATCCTCAAGCGTATCTACAACGATTGCACGATCTGGGTGCACGTCATGTTTGGGTCGAGAAGATCCTCGCGGCTGGTGAAACGCTACCCGACGAGTGGAGAGTCGAGGGTACAACGGGTTACGAATTCATGAATGACGCGATGAATGTTCTCGCCGACGCAGTTGGGCTAGAATCGATCATTCGCACCTACCATCGCTTTGTTCAAGACAACGACTCTTATGAAAAAATCACGCGCGAGAGCAAGCATCTCGTGATGGAATACTCACTATCCAGTGAACTCCATCGCTTGGCATATGGGCTAAATCGGCTCTGCAAAGCGGACTATCACACGCGCGATTTTGCGTTGGGCGCGCTGCGCGAGGCACTCGTTGAACTCATCGCAGCCATCGGTCGCTATCGAACTTATTTGCCTTACGGTTTCGAAGCTGCTGAGAAGGTCGTGCAGACCGCCGTGCAGCTTGCTATCCAGCGTACGCCTTCGTTTGAACCAACGATCTATTCATTTATCGCGAAGGTGATTTTAGGGGACTTACCCGAGCAACTATTGGAATCGCAGCAGGCGTGGGTCGGACGATTTCAACAATATTGCTCAGCGGTGGCTGCGAAAGGGGTCGAGGACACGACATTCTACCGCTACGTGCCGTTGATCGCACTCAACGAAGTGGGAGGCGAGCCGCTGGTTGGTGAACAACCGTTGCAAGCCTTCCATTCCCACGCGAGGTTCCGCGCTCGCTATCGCCCGCTAAGTCTGCTGGCCACTGCAACGCATGACCACAAGCGAGGTGAGGATACTCGCATGCGACTTATCGCACTTACTGAGTTTCCAGACTTGTGGGATGAAACACTGCGATCCCTAGCAAAAATCGGTGAAGCTCACTCAAGCTTGCACACTCCCTCGCGACACGACCAATACCTGCTCTTTCAAGTGCTACTAGCAACTTGGTTCGGTCATGAACCTAGCGATTACTTCGATCGACTTTGGACCTACATGCAAAAGGCCGCTCGAGAAAGCAAACAAAAAACGAGTTGGAATAATCCCAACGAACATTATGAAAAGGCACTCAAGTCGTTTGTTAGCAATCTTCTATCACATGAAGAACTGCCCGCAGCCATCGCACCGCTCGCTCAAAAGATTGCACAAGTTGGACTGCGTAACTCGATCAGCCAACTTGTACTTAAATTCACCACTCCAGGCGTTCCAGACATCTATCAAGGTTGCGAGTTACTGGATCTGTCGTTAGTGGATCCCGACAATCGACGGCCCGTTGACTACTCACTTCGTACGCAGTTTTTGCATGATTGCTTAACAGGTTGTGAAGCTAAGCAGAAACTTAACTTTGAGCAACAGATCGAATCGATCGATGAATCGATAAAGATGTTCTTCCTGGCACGCTTGCTGCACCTCAGGACTGCCCACACAGAGTTATTCAAATCTGGATCCTATCAAGAGCTAAAAGTGAACGGGCCAGATTCGAACCACTGGATCGCGTTCAGCCGCCAACTGGACAACGAAGTCATTGCGGTAATCGTTCCGCGATTAAACAGCGTTCAGAGGATGGATGCACATATCGAATTAGATGCGCGACTGCATGGTCAAAACTGGACTGAACTTTTATCCCAGATAGGACACCGTTTTAGTGAGACCGTTGATGTAGCACTTTTGCCCCAGCCCTGGGCAGTGCTTTATTGGAGAGCGGATGGTAAATGACGATGCAACATGCGGGTGAGACAACAGGCCGCGTTTCTCTCGGTGCACTAGTTAAAGCCAATGGTGTTCTATTTCGGACTTGGGCCACTAAAGCGACGCAAGTCCATGTGGTGTTGGACACTCATTCAAACCCCATCCCGATGCAGGCGACTGGCGGCGGCTACTTCGAAGCGTTCGTACCTGACTCCAAGGCGGGATGTTGCTACCACTTCCAACTGGACGGCGGCGGTCTATTGCCTGACCCCGCGTCTCGGTTTCAACCGGCAGGTGTGCATGGGCCTTCGCAGGTGGTGGACATTGGTGGATATCCTTGGCGCGATCAAAGTTGGCAAGGAGTAGAGCAAAAAGATCTGGTCATTTACGAATTGCACGTTGGAACCTTC
>JANPLP010001008.1:0-9470 GCA_031426595.1 Planctomycetia bacterium
TCGAAAGAAGCCTATCGTCAGAAAGCTTCGCGCCCTTTCTTGACCCTTTATTTTATTCCTGTGCTACCGATCGGAGGCATTCAGGAATTCGTTCAATGCGGTCGCTGCAAGCAGGTTTTCGATCCCGCTGTTTTGCTAACTCGTATGACGCCTGCAAACTCCGGAGAAACCTCCATGGGACTCGATAATACGACTTCAAAGGATGGCTCTGATTCCCGCGAGGCCCTGAAGCCCACCGAGTTCGAGAAGGACTTGCTGAATGTGATTGCGCTGATGATGATCGAAGACGGCCAGGTAACAGAGCAAGAGATCCATGTGGCTTGCAAACTGTACGAGAACATCGCACAACAGTCGATAACGCGCGAGGAACTTGGGCGTACGTGCGCGCAAGTGCGACTGCGGCGAGTTCATCTGCCAAGCCTACTGGCGTCGGCGGCGCAGCGGCGTAGTCACGAAGAGAAACTGTTACTGGTTCAAGCCATGTTTGGCGTCGCGGGAGCCGATGGGGCGATCACTCCCGGCCGCCTGCAAGCGATTATGCAATCGCAAGCCACACTGCAGATTGATGAAGCCGAATTTCAGCGAGCCGTCTCAAATACAACCCAGTGGCTCAGTTAACCGAGGCCAGCCGCCCAGCCAATCGACATTCCGAGCAGGAAATACCCCACCCGCCGAGTGTTGTTTGGGGTAAACTATGTTTTGGGTGTTAATTCCACACGCTACCCGCAATCGCCCCCCCGCCCGCAACCCATCCTGCGCTGGAGTCTCTCATGATTCAAGTTCTTACACGTTGTATTCTTTTTGCAGCCACTGGGCTAATTGTCGGATTAGGCATAAAGCAATCAGTTGCGCAAGAGCAGATTTATTCCGGGCCGCAAGTCGGTGAAAAACTCAGCCCCTTCAAAGTTCGAGGGGTCTTTGACGAAGATGCCGGAAAAGATTTGGACTTCGTCGGCTCTGCCGCTGGTAAACCAATCGCACTGATCTTCGTTCATGACGTGAACCGGCAATCGATCAGCATGACACGCGTCCTCTCAGGTTATACGGTCAGTCGAGCGAAAGATGGCTTAGCCACTGGCGTTGTCTTCCTGGATGACGATGCAACAGCAGCCGAAAATCAATTAAAGAAAATGCGCCATGCGCTAACGCTGGAAGCACCCCTTGGAATCTTTCCAGATGGACGCGAAGGCCCTGGTAGTTACGGCCTGAATCGCAACGTGATGCTGACGATCCTGATTGGCAAAGATGGGAAGGTTACGGGCAACTTTGCACTTGTCCAACCCAGCCTGCAAGTGGATTTACCAAAGATTCTCCAGAGCATCGTGGATGTAGTCGGCGGTGAAGTGCCGAAACTAAGCGATCTGCCTGGAATGCCTGCGATGAATAGCGATCGGAATGCTCAAACCACTGCTCCCAATCTTCGACCTCTCCTCGCGCCGCTGATTCGATTGACAGCCAGTGATGAAGATGTAGAAAAAGCTGCGGCTGCTATAGAAGCCAAAGCAAAGACAGATCTCGCCACTCGCAAGGAAGTTGCAAGGATCGCCAATACGATCATCAAAGCGGGTAAGTTGAAGGATTATGGAACTCCTAAAGCGCAGGAATTTCTCGAGAAGTGGTCGAAGGAGTATTCGCCCGCCGACCCAAAAGTACCAATTGATCCTGCAAGTCCGGCACCGCCTAAGGACAAATCACCGGCGGCGGACCCATTGAAGCAATAGACCTGTCGAATTCGGAGTTGTGGATATGAATTCGGTCGCGATCTACTTGGCTCTGGCGTTTACGCAATTGCACGCGCCTGTGCATTTTGACACTGAAATCATTCCTCTGCTTACCAAGGCGGGTTGCAACTCTGGAGCTTGCCACGGTGCCGCTGCCGGGCGCGGCAGTTTTCATTTATCGTTGCTTGGCGCTGATCCAGACGCGGACTACGAAGCGATCTTACATGAGTTCGAGGGGCGTCGTATCAACCATGCAGCGCCGACGCAGAGCTTAGTCTTTGCCAAACCAACAGGTTATTTAGATCATGGCGGCGAAGTTTTATTTGACGAAGATAGTGCGATCGCGGCTCGTATGCTGGAATGGCTGCGCGCTGGCGCACCGCGTGGCGGACCTCGACGACTGACCAGTCTGAATCTCAAAACAGATCTTGCGCGATGCGATTCACTTCCTGCGACAGTGGGAATTAGGGTGCTCGCTCGTTTTGACGATGGCCCAGAACAAGACGTCACCGAGTTTACGCTCCTTAGTCCGACCGACCCTGCGTCTATCCAGATCGACAATCAGCATCGTGCGCATGTCGTTCGACGCGGTCAGCATGTCATCATCGCCAGATTCTTGGACCGCGTTGTGCCTTTACAAATCCATGCACCGATGTCCGATTTGCCTGTTGATCATTCGAGGCAGCCCAGCAGTGGTTTCATCGACGACCATATTTTGCAATTGTTGACAGAGCTGCGATTGCCAATATCCGCGCCAGCTACAGAGGCTGCTTGGTTGCGCCGTGTGACCTTGGATCTAACTGGCAGACTGCCGGAACCCTCGCACGTGGAAGCCTACTTGGCAGACACTTCGGCTGACAAACGGAGTCGTGAGGTAGGTGACTTGTTGGAGACCGATGCTTTTGCGGACTACTGGACATTGCATTTCGGCAAACTGTTAAGAATCCATGCGCTTCCCAATGAATCGGAAGGGACGCAAGTTTACTCGACTTGGTTGCGGCAACAGATTGCGGTAGGTACGCCCTTCGATGAAGTTGCCAAGCAGCTATTGACGGCTACAGGCGATTCACATCAAGTCGGTCCTGCAAATTTTGGGCGGATGGTTCCAGACGCTCGAGGCCAAGCCGAACTGGTAGGCCAATTCTTTATGGGCATGCGACTGGGATGCGCGAACTGCCACAACCACCCGCTCGATCGTTGGACGCAAGATGATTACCACGGATTGGCCGCCGTATTCGCGCCGCTTGATCGATCTCGACAAGTCGCCTTTACCGCGCGAGGAGCGGTTACGAATTTAAGAACGGGCGAGCCTGCGGTGCCACGAATTCCAGGCGTGCGTTATCTCGAAGAACCAGGTGATCACCGTGCCAAAGTGTTCGATTGGATTACTTCAAACAATAATCTTTACTTCGCTCGGGCCACCGTAAATCGGCTGTGGAAAGCCATGTTCGGTCGCGGCTTGGTCGAGCCTACCGACGATTTGCGAGAGACCAATCCTGCCACCCATCCACAGTTATTGACTCAACTCGCTGAGGACTTCGCACAGAATGACTACAGCATACGCTCTACGTTGAAGCAGATCGCACTCAGTCACGTTTATGCGCTGAGCAGTGAAGTTGTCGCGAGTGACGCAATCAGCAATGAACTTGACGACCGTTTCTATTCGCGAGCTTATCAACGTCCGCTTGAACCTGAAGTATTGCTCGACGCAATAGCCGACGTGACCGGTGTGCCGCTTCATCTGGATGGACAAAACATCAAACGAGCCGTATCGATTATAGATCCACTTGCACCCGCCATGTCGCTGGACATTCTTGGACGTTGCAATCGAGTGAACGGATGCGATGAGGGGCGCCGTGATGGAGTCGATCTCCCCGCGCAACTTCATCTGCTCAACGGCGATCTGATCAATCAACGAATTGCCTCTGACACTGGGCGACTTCGGAAACTCATCGAGGCAGGCAAATCGAACGAAGCGATTGTGCAGGAGTTGTACATGCACGCTTTTTGTCGACCGGCGAGCATGGCTGAGTTGCAGCGATGGCAAACTCGGCTTGACGCGGCAGATCCCGTCGAGCGAGCTCGCAAGCTGGAAGACTTTTTCTGGAGTCTGCTCAACAGTCGCCAGTTCCGCGAAAAATTCTAAGGATAACTTGACGATGAACGCGAGACGGCACGCACCAACTTCTGTGAATCGAACTATCAAACGATGTGATGGAATACTTCGCCGCGATATGGTACGCATCGGCTGCTTGACTGGCCTTGGGCTAGGGCTCGCCGATTTCTTTCGCCTCCAGTGCTTGGCTGCCGCTCCTGCAGCCCGTGCAAAAGCGTGCATCCTTTTATGGTTGGATGGCGGTCCCAGTCATTTAGAAACGTTCGACCTCAAGCCCCAAGCGCCATCCGAAGTCCGCGGTCCCTTTCAAGCAATTAACACTAATGTCAACGGAATTCAAATCAGTGAACTTTTACCTGAGACCGCAAAAGTCACCGACAAGCTCGCCATCATTCGTTCTATGACCTCACCACTCGGTGAACATGGACTCGCTAATCAGTATTTGCTGACCGGCTACAAACCATCACCAGTACTGCAGTATCCAAGCTTCGGCTCAGTTTTAGCTCATCTTCGCCAGGGACCACATACCGGCCACTCAGCCGGCCAGCAAATAGCCCCAAACACATCGACGACCACCTGGGCATTGCCCCCTTACATCGCCATCCCCGAATCCCGTTCGGCCGGCGCAGGGTTTCTTGGTAACGCGTTCGAACCATTTGTAACTGGAGGGGACCCTTCTAAACCTGACTTTCAAGTTCGCGATCTCGATTTTTTCCCCGGCGTTGATGAAATGCGACTGAGGCGACGCCGTGACTTTCTAGCTGAGTTCGATTCTGCGCAGGCTGCACATGAAACGACGGCCAATGCTGGAGCGGTTCGAACGGATAGCGCTTTTGATAAGGCATACCGTTTGGTGGTTTCAGGTGAAGCCAAGGAGGCGTTTGATTTAGAACAAGAGTCGGAAAAGAGTAGAGCTAGATACGGGTCAAGGATGTTTGGACAAAGTTGTCTTTTAGCGCGACGATTAGTCCAGCGGGGCGTTCCATTCGTCAGTGTTATCAACACGGGTTGGGATACCCATGAAGGTCTGGTTCAACAACTCAAGCTTGGATATGCGGGTGCGAAGGTGGGCGTTGGTTTGATACCAACTTTTGACTTAGGCTTCGCCGCCTTGGTAGGCGACTTGACGGAACATGGCCTGCTCGACGAAACGCTGGTCATCGCGATGGGAGAGTTCGGACGGACTCCGAAATTGAATACTCGGGGCGGACGAGATCACTGGCCGCGTGTCTTCAGCGTCGCCATGGCTGGTGGGGGTATCCCGGGTGGCCAGGTTATTGGTGCGAGCGACCGTGTTGGTGAAAGCCCCAACGACAATCCGATTACTCCTAATGATTTAGCCCGGACCATTTATGCGTTGTTGGGAGTAGATCCAGATCATGAATTGAGAACCGCAGATGGCCGCCCTGTTCCTGTGAATCAGGGTGGCAAATTGATCCGAGAACTCGGCGCAACTTAACTTCCTCCACATGAAACCCGCATGCGAATTGTTTTTTACACGATCTTGTTGGTCGCTCTTTTCGAACTGCCTGGGTTGGCGGAGCCCCCCGTAACAGCCGCGGCGCTTGCGGCGAACGCACAGCAAGTTGTGTTGGGTTCGCAGTCGGGCGTCGAGATCCGGTCGTGGCCCGATTTGGAGCTTGTCAAAAAATTTGCGACGAAGCTCGCTCATGTTCATGATTTGAAATTCTCGCCGGATGGACGAACACTGCTTGTGGCTGGGGGCGCACCAGCTGTAAGTGGTCGCGTCGAAGTATGGGAGTGGTCGCGTGGTGAACTGCTGCATGAAGTCGAACCTCACGACGACGTGGTGTATCGAGTGGCTTGGTCGCCTGATGGTTCGCAGTGGAGCAGTTGTGGTGGTGATGGCCGTTGTATCGTGTTCAATGCATCAACTGCCAAGCAGATCGCAGAATACAAAGGGCATTCGAAAGCCGTCGTAAGTCTTGGCTACTTGGAAGCGGCGAGTATCGTATCCGTTAGCGCCGACCAGACCGTTCGGCTCTGGAACAGTTCCGACGGAATGCAACTCCGTACGTTAGACAATCATCTCGGCACAGTGAACGATGTCGCGGTGCTGAATACGCTCGAGCGGCAACCCACTTCAACGGCAATTAGTGCAACGAACATTGCGACAATTAGCGAAGACCGAACCCTGCGTCTTTGGCAACCAAAAATTGGCCGCTTAGTACGCTTCGTACGCCTACCATCGGTCCCTCGAAGTCTGGTTTTATCGGCGGATGCGACTGCAATTTATGTTGGATGCAACGATGGGGTTATGCGAGTCGTGGAGGTCGAAAACTTGCAAGTCACGCGTGAGATCCAGGGGCTACAGGGGAGAATCCATGAGATGGTCATCGATCCGCTAAACGAACATCTACTCGTGGCCGGTGAAGGTGGGTGGAAAATGATTTTCTTAGAAAGCCGGTAAAACATCGCATGAATATGAACGCTGACGTCGTTTCCGTCCTCGCGATTCACAGGTCGTTTACCAGTACTGATGACCAGTCTTCGCGACAAACACATCCTCAAGACTGGGTTTGCCAAGCGTCAGCGATTGAATTCGGTCACCAAATTCTGTGGCGAGTGGCGCGACGACTTGGGCGGTATCGGAACCGGCGACTCGAAGTTGGTTATCGAATTGTTGGACAGTGAGAGCACGCGATTCCAGCCACGCTTTTACAGCGGCTTGATCGGAGGTTTGAATACTAAGGACCTGCGAGCCAAGTTCGCTGCGAAGCTGCGCTGGAGCTCCAATCGCGACCGTACCACCCTGATGCAAAATAGCGATCCGATCAGCCTTGTCAGCTTCTTCTAGCAAGTGCGTCGTAAGCAGCACCGTCACTCCGTAGTCATTTCGCAGTTGCTCTAACGCATGCCAAAGATCCAGTCTCGCGGCCGGATCTAATCCCGTACTCGGCTCATCCAGCAACAGCAACTGGGGACGATGCAAAATGCCTTTCGCTAACTCAACTCTTCGCTTCATGCCGCCCGATAGCGTCCCCGCGCGCGCTCCCAATCGATCCGCGATCCCCAACTGCCGCGAAACTTCTTCAATGCGAGCAGTTAATGCCTCGCCATGCAACCCATACAGTGCCGCTTGGCAGCGGATGTTCTCACGAACGGTTAGTTTGATGTCCAGGCTTGGCGATTGAAAGACGATACCGATCGCGTTGCGAACCGCAGACAATTGGTTCTTCGGCGAGTTTCCGAACACCAGGAGATCGCCGCTCTGAATTCGTGCAAGCGTACTGATAAGTCGAAAAAGAGTGGACTTGCCGCTGCCGTTCGGCCCTAGCAGCGCGAATATCTCGCCAGCCATAATCTCAAGCGAGAGCGAATCGAGCGCACGATTTTTTCCGTAATGGTGACTCAATCGATCCACAGAAAGCGCAACCGTTGCCGGCGAAGGAGTGATCGGAGTGAACTGAGTCATCAACATGGGATACCAGTATTGCTAATAATGAACACGGATTCAGACAACGTAAAACAGGACCAGCAGCACACACCCCACTACAACTTGTACGTGCCAATAAGCGACGATTTCCACCATTGCCAACGGTCGATCACAACGCACCAAGCGAGGAATAAAATTCAACAGCCCCACAATAACATGCGCGAGATGAAAGAAAATCAGACCAAAATAAGCGACTGCCCAACGGCGGCCTGAGGGAATCGCCACAGGAAGGTACAACCAGCGGTAATGTTCATTCAAGCCCACCGCAGGCATCTCAGCAATCTCCTGCAGCCGAGCACGGGTGGTAACGATCTGTGCGTTGAGCCTCGCAACGGTCTCTTCTGCCTCAGTCACTAAACTAGCCAAGCGCGTGAGTTCAGCGGTCGCGACTTCATGCTGGGGCTGAAGCTGCTCGAGTTGCTGTACCAGGGAATCGCGGCCAACCAACTCCGTTGCATTTGCTTGTTCTTGCGCACTCGGCTGATCGACTGGATCTTGGTCGCTATCGTGCTCGGATGGAAATTTCTTTAACTGTTCACGAATCGCTTTTAACTCACCATTCAGCCCCGCAACCTCGGCCAGCTTCATCTGCAATAGCGGGCTATTGTCGGCGATACGAAGATTGGCTGCCGTAAGTTCACCCTCTGTGACGGCGACGCTTAACGCCATTTCCGGAATCTCTCGCTCGCGAAATTGGCGATGCTTCATCGAGTAAGCGGGAATTGGAAATACATCTTGAGCCAGCGACACAAGTGCTGCGCGTTGATCAACGACACGTGAGGGCGACTGCTGGCTGACCTTTGACTCGGTCCAGCCCAATTGTGCCGTGAGCAAGCGGTTGACCACGGCCAGCCGTTCTTCACGCTTCTTCGACAATACTGTGGCGCTAGAATCTCCGTCTACCGTATTCGTTTCACTTAGGTTCGCTTTGATGGAGGCTGAATTCAACTCCGTTGCAAGATCTTGTAATCGCTGACGGACGGCTGATAAATAGTACAAATCAGCGCGGTTGTGAACTCCCGTCCCAAATGGATCAGGCAGAAGATTTTGTCGAATGCGAGTTCGCACTTCGGATAGCTGACATGCGACAAACAGCACGCCGATACCGAGCGTCCACCCCAACCGACGCGAGCCGCAAGCTCGATGTGAGGCACTACGCAACGCCTGGTTGATCGTAGTACTTGACGCCAGCAACAACGTGGCTAATCCGATACCTCGCGGCCAGCTCAGCCGAACGTCGGCAGGAGTTGGCCAATGAGTCGTTTCATTGCCATTTGCTTCCGATATTACCCGCCAGTACAGCACGAGGCCGACCAGCAGGCCGTAAAGTAGCACATCCCATACGAGAGGACTACTGAGTCGCACCAGCCGTGATTGTGGCTCGTGCATCGTAGCGTTAACCGAATAGAGCGGCGAGCAAAATGAAAAGCATCGTCAGCGGCAATTGCAACAAACTGACATGCAACATCTTGCGAGCGGTTTTCATATCCTGCTGGCGACGAAATCGAATGGCTGCCATGAGCTGCCAAACGGAAACTGCTACCGCTAGCACGCACAGCACTCCGCTGAGGATTGAAACTGGCGGAACGGCCAAAACCGCGAACACGATGCAAGCGATTGAGCCCAGAATCGCATGCAAATTTGCACCTCGACCTGACTCATCGGTGACGGTGATCATCTTGTAACCAGCCGCTTCGTACTGTTGGCGGTACATGTAAGCAATCGCCATGAAGTGCGGCAATTGCCACGCAACGAGAACGCCCAAGAGAATCCATGCGCGGGGATCGGCCAGCGACCCTTCAGCCGCAGTCCAACCCATCCAGACAGGCAACGCGCCGGGCAAGGTGCCGACCAAAGTGTTTGTCCAACTAATCATCTTCAGTGGCGTGTAAATCCATACATACAATCCCCACGTCGCCAAGCCACAGTACATAGTTGGCAGGTTCACCAGTATGCCGAGGTATGCCGAACCGAGAAGCACCATCGCCCACCCCATCCAAGCCGCTTCGCTGGACGCCACGCGACCGCTCGGCAAAGGACGCTTGCAAGTTCTCGCCATGATGGCATCACGTTCTCGCTCCATCCACTGATTCAGTACGCTGGCGCTGGCCGCTACCAGTGCGGTGCCAACACAGGCATGAATGACGGTCATTAAGCTAGGAAATGTCCCGGCAGC
>JANPLP010001009.1:0-4511 GCA_031426595.1 Planctomycetia bacterium
GCCCGCCATAACTCACCCCCAGCTTCATCGTCCATTTGATGGCCGGGTGCGGCTTCCAAAGCTCAGGCTGTACACCAGTCTCGCTAGAAGTCCCATCGCCGCGCGGCCCAAGAAATGCCGGCCAATCCTCACCACCTTCGCGCGTTCCAATGGTAGGCGTCTGGCCTTGCACGCTCATCGCAAGCGAACAACACAACGCAATTATCGCCAGCTCCAGCGTCCGACCGTACCGTTTCCGTTTGTTAAAAACACACATGTACCAGCTCCGAAAAAATCAGCTTAGTCACGGGTGTGTTCGCGCACAGCCGCTAACATGCCAGGCGATAACGAGGCACGTTCTGCGCGCCGTTGCGGGAGGGCAACCGGCGTCGCTAACTTTAACCCAATCTAAAAGTCCCGCGATCATTCCTCTTCGTCAGTTGTTGTCGCGTCTTCTACCGCTTTAAACTCCTGAGGAGCAATTTCTGCCGAAATCGGAGAGGTGGGCAGTGCGCTAGCGATCGCTTCCACTTGCTCTTCGATGTTGTCTTCAACAGGCACAGGAACAATCGCCGTCAATTTGTCACCTTCGTCCAGCGACATGATGCGTACGCCTTGGGTATTGCGTCCGATGATATTGATCTCCTTGGCTGCAATTCGCTGGATCTTACCTCGCGACGTCATCATCAGAAGTTCGTCTTCATCCGTTACGCGCACGATGGCAACCACTGGACCATTGCGTTTGCTGGTCTTGATATCGATCAAGCCGCCACCACCACGTCGCTGGGTGCGATACTTGTTGCTGGACGATAGATCTTCGGCCGCCTCGGCATCTAGCTCTGCTTCCAGTTCCGGTGCATCGGATTGCTCTGCGACATCGACGACGTCGGCTGGTGCAGCATCGCCGTCAACTCCATCAATGGCGGCTTCTTCGATCGGTGCAAGCGTTTCACCGGGGCCGAACCAAGTTCGCTTGCCATAGCCTTGTTCGCAAACGGTCAGCAGCGTAGCTTCCGGATCCGCGACCACCATTCCGACCACAGCATCGCCCTTACGCAAGCGAATTCCCTTAACGCCGGACGTATTACGACCCATGGATCGCGCATCGGTCTCAGCGAATCGAATCGCTTTTCCGGCCGCAGTGGACATCAGCAACTGATCATTCGGCTTGACGACGACCACGTCTACTAGTTCATCATCCTCGCGTAATTTGATCGCAATAATGCCACCCTTCTTCGGACGGCTGTACGCTTCCAGCGGTGTCTTCTTGACCAAGCCTTGTCGCGTTGCCATCACCAAATAATGCCCTGGCAAATTGAAGTCGCGAACTGCGACGCACTCAGCAATCCGCTCGTCCGGCGCAAGATTTAATAAGTTCACCACCGCGCGACCGCGACTCTCGCGACTCATCTGCGGAATGTCGTAGACCTTTTGCCAGTACACTTTGCCTTGCGTTGTGAAGAACAGCAGATAGGCATGAGTGCTGGCTACGAACAGATGAGCGATGGGATCTTCCTCTTCGGCTTTCGCGCCAGCAATGCCTTTACCGCCGCGGCGCTGAGCTCGATAAGTGGTCGATGGAATGCGTTTGATGTAACCGTTGTGACTGATGGTCACGACCATCGTCTCTTCGGTGATCAAATCTTCCATGTTGTAATTACCGAGTTCCTCGTGGCTGATCTCAGTCCGCCGCGCGTCGCCGAATCGTTTCGCGATCTCTTCCATATCTTCGCGGATGATGCGATAGATGTTTTTGGTATCCCCCAGAATTTCGATGTAGCCAGCGATCTCGTCTAACAAACTGTTGTGTTCCTCAGCCAGTTTGTCTTGCTCAAGGTTCACCAACTGCCCGAGTCGCAGAGCCAGAATCGCATCGGTCTGCACACTGGTTAGCGAATAAGTTCCCGCCGCTCCGCGCTCGTTTTGAAACTCCTTGAAACCGCGTTCACCTAGAGCTCGCTCCATCATCGAGGCGGGCACTTCGACCCCCATCAGCCGCTCTTTGGCCTCAGCTTGCGTGCGACTGGAGCGAATTATTTTGATGATTTGATCGATGTCGGCTTGCGCGAGCATCAAGCCTTCGACGGTGTGCTTTCGCTTGCGCGCCCGACCGAGCAAGAACTGCGTTCGGCGACGGATCACTGTTACGCGATGGCGCACGAACTCTTGCAACATCTCCTTGATCGTCAACTCACGCGGTTTGCCATCGACGAGTGCGAGGAAGATGATCGAGAACGTGTCTTGGATTGGCGAGTATTGATACAACTGATTGAGCACGACATGTGGATCTTCACCGCGTTTTAGCTCAACGACCAACCGCACCGGTTCCTTCAAGTCGCTCTCGTCGCGAATGTTGGAGATACCTTTAATCTTGCCGGTCTGAGCCAACTCGGCGATCTTCTCAATCACTCGATCACGAAACTGCTGGAACGGAACTTCATGAATGATGATCCGCGATTTATTCTTGACTTCTTCGATCGTCGTCCGAGCTCGCAGAACGATTGTGCTGCGCCCCGTTTTGTATCCTTGTCGAATTCCATAGCGACCGCAAATAATGCCGCCGGTCGGGAAGTCAGGACCAGGAATGATTTCCATCAGCTCATCGATGCTCACATCCGGATCATCGATCAAGCGAATGATCCCTTGGCAGACTTCACGCAAGTTATGCGGCGGGATGCTTGTCGCCATCCCCACTGCAATACCGGTAGCGCCGTTAACCAGCAGATTGGGGAACCGCGATGGCAATACAGTTGGTTCTGTGCGAGCATCATCATAGGTCGGAACGTAATCAACGGTGTCTAGTTTCAAGTCGTCGAGCATCAGCGATGCGGCCGCGCTCAAACGAGCTTCCGTGTATCGCATCGCAGCCGGCGGCAACCCAGCGATCGATCCAAAGTTACCTTGCTTGTCGATCAGGATCTGCCGCATGTTCCATTCTTGAGCCATGCGAACCAGCGTCGGGTAAATCACCGCTTCACCGTGCGGGTGATAATTACCGCTGGTATCACCGGAGATCTTCGCGCATTTGACCCGCTTGGCTCCAGGTCCCAGATTGAGATCGTTCATCGCCACAAGAATGCGCCGCTGAGACGGCTTGAGCCCATCGCGAACGTCCGGCAGCGCGCGGCTGACAATCACGCTCATCGCATAAGTCAGATAGCTATCACGCAGCTCATTTTCGATTGGTTGGTCGATGATTCTGGTGCCGCCACCATCGCCATTAGGAACCGCTGGAACAATATCATCCGAGTCGTTGGGAGGTAGATCCGACAAGCGATAAATCCTTAACGAGAAGCTCGACGAGTGCCGCAAAGCAGCTCATCTTTTGGGCAAATTTCAGGGCCGAAAACCTGTTCTTAAGAAGCCCCAGATTCTACCAGTTTTGACGATTTTCAACAACGACCCCATCCCCGCAACGCGGGTTTCGCAAGTCATTGCGGATCAGCTACTTACGGCGATAGAAAAGTCGGCTTTCGGCGGCGGTGCCACGGCTGCTTCTGGCCTTGTTCAGGGACACAGCCTTAGATGGCTTGCACCGAGCCATCTTCCTCCCTCGCTTGGCGCATTTGCTACAGTGTGGCCGTCCCCGGCCACTTGCCGTAACAACAAATTTTCCCCGGGCTTAAGTTCGCACGCCGTTAGATCTGCGCGAGCAAAGTCGCCAGATCGCTTTTTCAGCGAATTCAATGGGCGCGGATGCCTGAGCTAGGAAAGCAGCCGCAGTCGCAAAAATGCGATATCTTTGAAGCCATGAAACGCCCCAAAGATGTCGAATTAAAAAAGCTAACCCAACATTTCTGGTCGAGCATGCGATTATCTTTCTTGCGATCACAAAAGAACCTCTGCTCGAAGCCGTTGTTCTACTTGTTACTTGTACTTCTCGCGCCGCTCGTGCTTTCCCTTAATTGGATCGCGGTTAGGTTTCCGATCTACTATCCGGACTATATTGGCGCAAGTTTAGTCGAAGTTGAGTCCGACAAGTTGACGGTGATATTCGAGCCCTGTGGCAAACAAACGCGGTGGGGAGGCGTCGGTACGGAGCGTGCCAGAGCTTGGCTTTTGGATGTTGATGCCGAAACTCTAAAGCCTCTGTCGTGTCCGTCCGAAATTGGTGAGGAATGGTTACTGCCTGTCGGTGCTGACATAAACCGAAACCTCATTTTTGAATCGGGTCGGGGGCTGCATAAATATGTTGGATGGAATGTGAGGGCTGGAATTGCCTATGAGCTTGAGCCGCTTCCCGGAACGCCGATCCTCATCAATTCTCGCTATCTTGCTTGCACCGCCAACGGCGAGACTGGCAACGAATTCGTTTGGTATGACCTAACGAAACCTGACTTGCCTCGTCACTCCATCCCACTGTTTATTACTAACACGACCATCACGCCGATCAAAGGCACAAACAGTTTCTATTTCGTCCTCCCAGCAGAAACTTTGTATGAGGCAGATTGGAGGATGAACGCGGGTATGGATACGGTCGGTCAATTGCCGATTGAAAGTAGTGATCCGTATGATTACTCAGGCGAGTGGCG
>JANPLP010001010.1:0-4009 GCA_031426595.1 Planctomycetia bacterium
CGCGCGCTGCGTTCTCGATCACTGTCGGCTCCTACACGCTGCTTGATATCTTGGGGCTGACACAGCAACCGTTGGTTAGCTTTGTTAGACCCCATCTCCGCACTCTCTGCAGTCTTGACCAATCGCATGTTCGTCAAGTTGGAGATCCGCAACTCGCCGGGGCTCAGCCACCCGTACTGGCCATCAACGCGCGAGTAGTCCCTTCGATTCAAACGCTGGAAACGGTCCGCGCGATACTGGCTACTGGTCCAGATCATACGGGGATTGTTTGGGATGGTGATCAGATTGCAGCCGTGGTGCGTCCGAGCTGGAAATGGGATCTACTGGCAAATGGAACCGCCGCGGGAATTGAATCGATTTTGATTGCTGCTCATCACATGCCCTCGCTCGACTATCCGCTTAAACTGATGGCGTATCCGCATGAAGTCATCGCAAGCAACATGCGGATCATCAACGACAGCTTGCAACATCGCATTGCGTCGGGTGGCTACACACAACAAAAAGACGGCTTGTTCATGGCAGCTGGCGCTCGGCTTGGCGAGTTTGTGCTGACGGAAACGCAGAACGGCCCGATTGTCATCGACAGTGATGCTTATGTTGGTCCCTACACGTTGCTTCGTGGGCCGGTATTCATAGGTGCTAAAGCGAAGATCCTAGAGCATGCAGCGATCAAGGATGCGGTTTCACTTGGGCATACGACAAAAATTGGTGGGGAAGTCGAGGCTGCGGTTGTGGAGCCGTTTAGTAACAAGCAGCATCACGGCTTTCTCGGTCACAGTTACCTCGGCAGTTGGATCAATCTAGGTGCGGGGACTTGCAATTCCGACTTGAAGAACACCTACGGCACAGTGAATATGGAGTACCCGGGCGGCAAGGCAATCACGGGGATGCAGTTTTTGGGTTGTGTGATGGGTGACTACAGTAAGACGGCCATCAACACGGGAATTTTTACCGGCAAAGTTATTGGCGTGTGCAGCATGATGTACGGCTTTGTGACCAGCAACGTGCCGAGTTTTGTCAATTATGCAAGGTTATTTGGGCAGATGACAACCCTCCCACCGGACGTGATGATTGCGACGCAGAATCGCATGTTTGCGCGACGTAAGGTCGAACAGCGCCCCTGCGACATGCAGTTGATCAATGATATGTACCGATTGACGCAGCACGAGCGCGATCGCTTCGGTGACGCGCTCGTTTTCTAAATCTTTTGGAGCCAACTGGATTGTATGGTGTTGGCATCGGGCAAAAAGCTTGAGTTCTCTGTGAATCGACTTTAGACTGGAATATGTGCAGGCTTCGCCTGTGCTTCTATTCGGATTAGAGTTTGAAAGTGTTTACCATGCGTCGGTTTGTTTACGCTACGGTTCTCGTGCTTAGTGTTTCATCGCAATATCGTTGCCCCTGCCTGGCTCAGGACACCCTCGATGAAACGGTTGCAATTCCTGTTTCCCCAAATGAGAATCCGGACCCACTGAAGCCTGTGGACAAAAATGGTGCTGCGTCGCCGGGCGTTCCAGCCATCGTTTCTCCAGAAGTCCTTGAATGGCAAAAGCAAGCACGCGAGATTCTGACGATGGTTGGCGATGACCAAGTGCCACTGACGAAACGCAGTCGGGTGTACGCTGAGCTGATGAAGATACCGCTGTCGGGTAAAGAAGACGCACGCTTGCAGTTAGCGTTTGTATTGTTCGCGATGAATCAAAAGAAGAGCGCTGATGCCCTGAAACTTACCGAACAGATTATCGCAGTATCGGATCGTGACGCGCCCGCCCGCGCAATGAGAGCTCGGCTCTTGCTGCTTAGTTTTAGAACAACGCAGGCCATCGTTGAGCTCGAATCATTGATTGAGACGTTGCAGTCGCCTGCTTCCACTTCCTCTCCAGCTCAACTTGAGCATGCAGCCAGGTTCTTGGGGTTGGCAGTTGGCTATTTTTCAGGTCCTGGTCGTGAGTCGATTCGTCCAACAGCGCTGGCTGAGCTGGTGGTGGCTGCGGAGGACTTGCCTGAAAATTTGAAAGCGGCTTACGAGTCAGCGAAATTGGCCATTGAGAAAGAGTATCGCGTGCTGACGGAAGAGGGCGAGGAAGCGCTCAAAAAGCTACGTGAAGGTCTCGAGAAGGAAGCTTCAGCGCTCCGCGAGCAACTGGAATCGGAGCGAGCGAGAGCAGCAAACGATACTGAGTACGCTCGTCTTGAGCTGCAAACCAATTTTGCACAGCTTAATAGTATGTGGCAGAGTGCGTGGAATTCTAGTCAATTGCTTGGACAGCAGGGAAACGATCTCATTCGACGTCAAGCTCAACTGCAAGCGGGATTGGCGGCAGTGCGGCCACCTCGACAAGATTCCCAAGGGAACATTGACTTGAATGACCAGCAGCGTTACCAGAATGAGTTGAATTTCTTTCAGAACGCAATTAACAGACTAGATTTTCAGATCGCGGATGTGGCCAGGCAATACAATCGCGTTTGTGCACAGGGCATGATCACAGAGCGGCAAATGGCTGCCCTGCAGGCTCGTGCGCAGCAGTTAGGAATGCAATTGGCGATGCAAAACCAGTCTTTCAATCAGTTGGATAATGCTATTCGTCAAAAGGAGCAAGCGGCTGCCAAAGCAGAGCCCAAGAAGAAAACAAAAGAGCAGCTCCGACGAGAGAAGTCGTTTTCAACTTATGACGATTTCAACATTCACAAAGAGAAAAAACTGCTGCTCGATTCTATCTCGCTGGCGAAGTGACTGGAGCAGCTGTTTGGTTGATCAGGCATTAGAAATAGTGGGGTTAGTTATTCTCCGGCAAGCCTTCGCGATGCCCGACGTTGTGGACCGGTTTTAAGATTTCCAGGACTTCGTCGAGCAGTTGTTCGTCTAGCGGTTGGCTGGCCCATTGAGCCCACTTGCGAATGTTGTTGGGGTTCGCGCTCCCGGCTACGGTGGTGGTGATATCCTGATTGAGTAAGCAGAACTGCAGAGCTAGCTGAGCGATATCGACACCTTTGGACTCGCAGTGTTCGGCGGCTTTGCGAGCAGCGGCTTGGACTTCGGCGGGGTCTCGAAACCAGACTGGCAGTTTTGAATTGGTGAGTAATCGCGCGCTAAAAGGTCCCCCGTTCATCACGCCAACTTGACGTTCTTTCAGCATGGGAATGGTTTCGTCGGCGAAGCGGGTGTTCTGCAAGGTGTATTGGTTGTAGCTGAGGACGCAGTCAAGTTCCGCTTGCTTGAGCACTTCATGGAAGATCTTCTGGGGATAACCACTGATACCCACGTACCTGACTTTGCCGGCCTGCTGTTGTTTCCGAAGAGCGGGTAGCGTTTCTTCAATTATCTGTTGCAGCGGTACGAACTCGATGTCATGGCACAGCACTATATCAAGGTGTCCACAGCCGAGGCGGTGTAGTGAAACATCGATACTTTCTGCGACTCGCCGCGCGGAAAAGTCGAAATGGCCTACATCGTAGCGTCCGAGCTTAGTGCAAATTTTATAACTATCACGCGCGATATTTTTGAGCGCCACGCCGAGCAGTACTTCGCTCATGCCGCGCCCGTAGAAGGGTGACGTGTCAATGAAGTTCATGCCCAGCTCGAGCGCGACCCGAATCGATGCGAAGACTTCGTCCAGCGTTACACCTCGGAACTCGGCGCCCAGTGAAGAAGCTCCGAAGCTGAGGATAGGAAGGTCCAAGTCGGTTTTGCCAAGTCGTCGCGTTTGCATCGTTGTTCCTTTAATTGTGGCTCGAGTAAGTGCGGCCTGGGTGACAGAGTCCTGAGTGACTGGGGCCTTCGGGCTGTTTAAAAAGTTCCGGGGCTGGACTTGCTCGTTCAGAGTTCATCCGGGTAGTTGAGCAAGAATATAAGCGGCAGCAGTCTGTCATGTTAGGTAGGCGCGTGAGGTCGTCGCGCTGGCTGGACGGCTGTGCACAATTTAGCGACCCATCTATAATCTGGCCCTATGTCGATCATCGAAATTGAGAACTTGAGCAAGTCGTACCGAGTTTACCAGAAGCAAGAAGG
>JANPLP010001011.1:0-2394 GCA_031426595.1 Planctomycetia bacterium
CGATGCTTTGCGGATCGTAAGACGGATCATTTACATGATCTGGCCGAGGCCCCATCTGTGGAATCTTGCCTGCGGGACCTGACTTAAACTTCCTGTCTTCCAAAATCGCGAAGTCGATGCCGCCGACCGTCATCCGCGTGAAATAGACACTGACATCGCGACTCACCGGTTTGGGATCAGGCGAGTCCGGCAGATGCCAACTTTGCTGACGTTGAACTTGATTCACATAAGCGACCGGATAGCGAAAGCCGCCATCGGCGTCCCCTTCGATGCTCGATACCTTGCCGCTTTCGCCCCACAGATTGCCGTGACCGACATCATGATCGTCCGGAATGCATACCGTGGGCCGATCGCGAATAATGTCGCGAAACTGTAGACCGAACTCGATCCAGCCAGCCGTGTGTTCGGTGTGACGGTATGTCTGATCACCGCCGAAGAAAAGTACATCGGGATCTTGAGCGCGGAGGTTCTCGATGATCTCAGTTCGCGGTCCAACAGTGCGGCTGGAGTTGCAACTTAAATTGGCAACTACGATCACCTCTTTCTCGACTGGATCGCGCCGGATAAGTCCTTCGAACATCGCCTTCTCACCGTGGCGCACTCGATAAGCAACATTCTTTGAACTATCCCAGCCCTCAACACGGAAGTGTGCATCCCAACCTGGATAGAGCACCTCGCTCTTCGCAACCTCCTTCCACTCGCCATTGCTCTGTTTAAGTTCGAGCCGCGCCACTCGTTCCTCGTCCGGCTTCAGCGGGAAAAGTTGCGCGCTCAACTTCAGCACGCCGTTCTGTTGCGTGTAGTACGCGAAGCATACTACCTTATCGCGCGGTACATCCATGGTCGGTGGCGGCGGCTGACCACCCGCGGCTTTCGGCTTGCCCTTCGCATTCTTATTCGCATTAGGAGCAGCAGCGATCGTTCCTCTGGTCCACCACTCCCCGGTGGCCAGCGAATCGAGCTTCGGAAAGTCTGGGCCGAATGGGAGTTCAGCACCGGATTGTGCTGCGAAGACCGACGATGGCGAAGTGCGCCAAAATAACAGCGGGGTCAATTTCAAGAGCAATCGACGAGTGATATTCATGGGTGCAAAGTTTCCTTCTGTTGAAGTGTGCTCTGTTGAAGTGTTATTCTGATGCCTCCGACAAACGACCGAGTGCAAGTCGCGTATCGGCGGCCTTAGGTGACTCGCTTAGCCCGCTAGCTTCTGGGCAGACTTAAAGTATACAAGAGGCCAAGGGTGGCTTGGCGGTTGGCTGAAAATGTTGAGGCAATTGAAAAGTGGTTGTGAGGTCTCGCGGCGGTGCATCTCGTATAAGCGCTTGTCTATTAGCGAATGCCATTAGGCTGGTAGGTTAGTTGGACATAAAAGTGAGCTTCGCACACTGCCGATGTGTGGACTTGCCGGATAACCCGACTACATTGCATATCGACTACATCTACTATCGATTACATTGAGGCGTAAAGGAGTCTCTATCCATGCCCATGCGCGATTTTAAACTCGACCCATCCCCGCTTTGGTTGCGAAGGTGCATTCCGTTTTTGGCTATGCTGAGCTTGGTACTCACATCCGGAATCGTGTCGGCTACGGATATTCCGCAACCTCTGCCTGCGACCGATGGAAAAGCGGCTGATCAGACCAAGCCGGTGAAGGTCTACGTGATGCTCGGACAGTCCAACATGCTCGGCTTTGGCCGTGTCGATTCGAAGGAAACAAAAGGGACGCTCGAATATCTGATCCATGAAAAGGGAAAATACTCACACCTTGTCGATCCCGCTGGTAAATGGCTTGCGCGTCAAGACGTTCGCTATGTGCATGTCATGGATCAACGCGGCGTTGACTACAAGGACTTAGAAAAGTTTGGCGTCGTTCGCAATGAGTGGCTCGTTCCTAACAAGTCGTTCGGCCCAGAGCTCGGCTTTGGGCAAGTGATGGGATACTATCACGACGAGCCTGTGCTGTTGCTGAAGGCTTGTATAGGCAATCGGAGTCTGGGTTGGGATCTGCTGCCACCCAATAGCGAGCGGTTCGAACACGACGGCAAGGTCTACGCAGGATCGAAAGACGTCGCCAACTTTTGGGATAAGGGTGCTGAACCCAAGCCGGTGCCATGGTACGCCGGTCGCCAATACGATGCGGATGTGGCTCACGCAAAGGCGGTTTTGAAGAACCTTGCGATGTATTATCCTGACTACCAGGGTCAGGGTTTTGAGGTGGTGGGTTTTGTTTGGTGGCAAGGACATAAGGATCAGAACGCAGCACTGGCAGGTCGCTATGAGAAGAACTTGGTCAACCTTATCCACGCACTGCGAGTTGACTTCGAGTCTCCCGATGCCAAATTCGTTCTCGCAACTGGCTGTGGAAATCCAGGCACTTCAGGCTTCGGCAAGCAG
>JANPLP010001012.1:0-6345 GCA_031426595.1 Planctomycetia bacterium
GTAATCTGTCACGACTAATCTCGACGGACTTCACGCACTTCCACAGCGTCGACAATATCATCGCCACGGGAAGTGTGAAAGTCGAACGGTTCGTAGGGGCTCGATGCCGACTGCCTGAAGCTCGCGAATGGATCGTTCCCAGTTGCAGCGAAGGGACTTTGCAGCGGTCCATCGGACCCCGAGGCGCTGCGCAAGCGAACCTGCAGCAGCTCGGCAGCTCCAGCCATATAGACAAAGCCGGCCACTAGCAGCAGCGGCAGTTCCCAGAGCGCGACTGCCGCGATTGCAAAAATCACCGCCATCCAGCGACCGACTTTCGCCGCCAGCTCTGTAGCGCGCAAGTTCCCTTGCCGCATCGCTAGCAGACTTCGCAGTACCCGACCTCCATCCATCGGAAAAGCGGGCAGCATGTTGAATACGACCAACACGATATTCGCAATCAACAGATTCTGTGCGAACAGCAATGCGGTCACTTCGAATCCCGCAGGATTGGGAAACAGCAACGTCGCAAATGCGATCACCACAAACAGTATTGCGCCGATAACCACATTCACCGCGGGTCCAGCCACAGCGATCACCAACTCTTGCACCGGCCGCTTAGGCAAACTCGCCAACCGCGCAACACCCCCCACCATCATCAGAGTGATGTCGGTAGTTTTTATGCCGTAGTAAGCAGCGGCCGCGGCGTGACCGAATTCGTGAGCGAGCACACATGCGAATACAGCGATTATGAACAGTGCTGTTTCAATGCCTGCAGCGAGACCGTGCCGCGAGATCTCAGTCAGCGCGTAAATCGCCACCAACATCCAAAATGTCCAGTGCACATAAACATCGATTCCCCGAATCGAACCTACCTTCCGCGAGCGGAACATTGCATTTAAGCCTTAAGTGAACGAAGGGAATGTACTTCGAAATTCTATGCCAGAACGGTTTGCTTGACGCTTGATTCTGACTGCTCGTCACCGGGCATGTTGAATCTCGTCCGCGCAGTAACAATTTCGGCAGAACCGTCGCTACTGGAGCTACGTTGCAAATTGCGAACCGTTCACGACTCAATAGCGACCTTCAGCATTATTCTCCACGCAGCAAGCCTGGCTGGATATCGACAGTCAGAGGCGAGAAGTCACCCGAGTCGACTTTCTCCCAAGCGATCGCACCCATGACGGCGTTATCGGTGCAGAGTTCGAGCGGTGAGATGAGCAGCTCGAATTTCTTGAGATCGGCCAAACTCTGCAAACTCCTGCGCAGCGCTTCGTTCGCCGCAACACCTCCACCGACGCACATGCGTCGTAAACCTGTCCGCTGCATCGCCAACTGGGCCTTGGCAACCACGCAATCTACTGCCGCCTGCTGAAAGCTGGCCGCCATATCGGATCGCTGCTGATCGCTGAGCTCCAGAGACTGAAAATCCTGCTTACCGGTGCCGACCAAATGGTAGCGCACCGCCGTTTTTAGTCCAGAGAAGCTCAAATTCAGCGTACTGCGATCACTCACCATCGGTCGCGGCAAATCGTAGGCTTTTGCATTTCCAAGTTTCGCCAAGCGACTGATATGGGGGCCACCTGGATAAGGCAATCCTAGCATCACCGCAACTTTATCGAACGCTTCACCGACAGCGTCATCAATCGTCCCCCCCAGATACTTCCAGCGATTCGCGGAATGGCAATGGTATAGATTGGTGTGACCGCCACTTACAACAAATCCGACACAAGGAAAAATCGTTTCTTCGCGTCCGAACTGGCAAGCGTAAATGTGCGCCTGTACGTGATTGATGGCCACTAGAGGCTTGTTCCAAGCCACGCATAATGCCTTGGCAGCCGACAAGCCAACGAGCAGCGAGCCGGGCAATCCGGGCTCGATTGCTACGGCCACAGCCGCGAGGTCGCGCGCAGGATCAATACCGCTCTCCGCAATTGTGCCAGCCACGATCGGCACAATGCGCTCGAGGTGCGCTCGAGCGGCTAACTCAGGTACAACTCCTTGGTACCTTTCATGCACCTCTTGTTGACTTGCTACTTGCGCAGCCAATACGTTTCGATCGCGATCCAGCACCGCCGCAGCGGTTTCATCACAAGTTGTCTCGATCGTCAAAATCGTTCGCACGCGAGCCGTCTTTCGTTCAGATTTTAGCCAGCGGCTGGTGCTGCGAAGCACAATGCAACGCTCCGCGTCCCCAAATTAAATCGCAGCAATCGATTGGAACAATTTGGCGATCTGGCAGTAGCTTCTCGAACAAACGCAAAGCCGCGCGATCTGTCTCTTCGGACTGAAATGTCGGTACTAAAACCACTCCATTTGCGAATAGAAAATTGCAATAGCTCTCCGGAACCCGTTCTTGTTCGATGTATCGCGGCGGAGGCGTTGGCAAGGGATGAACTTCCAAGGAGCTCCCATTGAGCAGTTTCGCTTGCTTGATCGTGCTCAGATTCTCTGCTAGACCGGCATGGTTCGGATCGCTCATGCGACTGCTCACTGCGACCACCACTACCCCAGGCGCAACAAACCTCGCCAACTGATCGATATGACCGTCTGTATCGTCGCCCAACATTCCGCCTCCATCGACCCAAACGATGTTGGTCACACCGAGCTGCCTTTGCAATTCGTTTTCAACCATCTCGCGCGTCCAACCGGGATTGCGAGTTGGGCTCAGCAGCACACTGCTGGTGGTTAGTAACGTGCCCGCTCCATCGGTCTCCAAGGCACCCCCTTCGCAGTACAACGGTGACACGCTGCGCGGGCAGCCGATCAATTTACAGATGACTTGGGCCGCGCGCGCGTCATCGTCGAACGGTGGATACTTTCCTCCCCACGCATTGAATTGCCAGTCCACACCCACCAGCGCACCATCATCGCAACGTCGTACGAATGTCGGGCCATAATCGCGAATCCAAGTGTCATTGGTAACGATCGAGTGCAAGTGGACATTGCTGAGGTCGGCCAAGAAGTCCCGCGCCGGGTAACGCATTCGTGCTGGTCCGCTCAATACATGTACCGGTTGTACGCGCGCCAGTTCCGTGATGAAGCGCACAAACATCGGCGGGATGGGCTCAAAGCGATCCGGCCAAGTCAAAAAATTGTGGGGCCAAGCGATCCACGTTGCCGCTTGCGTTTCCCATTCAGCCGGCCACACATGCGGGCTTTGATTGTTACGTTTGATCACTGTAGTGCTTGCTGTAAATTACGTGCGAATACAATCGCGGTCGCAACAGCGATTGCAGTAAGTTCGGTGAACGCAAAAAGCGTTTCTCGCATTAGGGCTTGTCGATGTAACGCTTGGTTATGTCGCCGTAAGCATCGATACGTCGGTCGCGAAGGAAAGGCCAATAGGTCCGAGTCGTATCGATCCGCCCTAGATCGCACGGGACCAATAGCATTTCTTCCGCATCATGACTCGCCCGCTGCATGATATCACCGCTGGGGTCGCATACAAATGATGCACCCCAAAACTGCAAACCGCCTTCAAGCCCAACGCGATTGGCTGCACCAACGTACACACCGTTCGCGATCCCATGAGCCCGCATTGACGTTTCCCAAGAACTATGCTGCGTCACTCCATACTGCTCACGCTCCGCCGGATGCCATCCAATGGCGGTAGGATATAGCAGAATTTCCGCGCCGGCTAGTGAAAACAAGCGAGCCGCTTCTGGATACCATTGATCCCAACAGACACCAACGCCTAAACATGCGTATTTGGTTTTCGCGACCGTAAATCCCAGATCGCCAGGTGTGAAATAGAATTTCTCGTAGTACAGCGGATCGTCCGGTATGTGCATCTTGCGATACATGCCTACTAATTCGCCGTCAACATCATAGGTCACTGCCGTGTTGTGGTACAAGCCATGCGCGCGGCGTTCAAAGATCGAGCAGGTCAGTACGACTCCATTCGTGCGCGCGGCGTGCTGCAACCGCTGGCTGGTCGGCCCCGGAATCTCTTCAGCTAACTCGAATCTCGCGTGCTCCTCGCTCTGGCAGGGATACTGCGTATTGAAAACTTCCTGCAAGCAGACGATATTGGCTCCCGCTTTGGCCGCCTCCGCGACACGTTCGATCGCTTTGTCCACATTGGCTTGCTTATCCATCGAGCAGCTCATTTGAACCAACGCCAACTGAACCACTTTTGAACTCGCCATACCCTTAACCTTGTGCGGCCGATGCCGATTGAAATCCGCTTTCTGATGAATGCTAACTTAATGGATCATGCTAACAATCTGGCCGAAACAGGCAACCGGTTCAGCCGCGAGAGACTCGGGAGTAGCGGGCTATTTGTGATCGGTACAGACACCGAAGTCGGTAAGACTTACATCGCGTGCCAGCTGGCGAAGTCGCTAGTTGCCAGCGGCGTCCGAGTGGGTGTCTACAAGCCTGTTGCCAGCGGCGGCGAACCTGGTGAGCCAAGCGATGCAGAGCTGTTGTGCGCTGCCGCGGAGCAAACTTGCGAGCTTCACCGGGTCTGCCCACAGCAGTTTTCCGCGCCGCTTGCGCCGCCAATCTCCGCCTCCATCGAAGGGCGCGAAGTTGACGAAGCGCTGCTGGTGACCGGTGCCAACTGGTGGCTGGGTCGTTGCGAATTGCTGATTGTCGAAGGCGCCGGCGGGGCACTGTCGCCAATTTCTAAGAACCTCACAGTGCTCGATTTAGCGGGGCAGTTTGGATACCCACTGTTGCTGGTCGTCGCCGATCGTTTAGGAGCTGTGAACCACACGCTACTGACGCTCGAAGCCGCCCAGAAACGGAATCTTCGTGTCGAAGCCATCGTGCTAAATCGCCTGCCTGGCATCCCCGCACCCAGCGGAAATCGCGAATTGCTTCGGGCGTTTGCTCCTACAATCGACATCCTCTAAACGGTCTTGGAATATGCGTCCTGTCCGCGTCCGAAACGCCCAGGCTTGAGCTTTGCAATTCTTCAAGATGGTGTTGGTTCCAAGGCCGCAAGAGAATGGGAAGGTTCCCCGAGATGCTTGAGCTGCAAGAAAAGATCGCCGAGTTGATCCGCGAGGTCGAGCGCCAAGCCGGGGATCCAATTCAGCGCGAGATCGTGCTTGACTTGCAACATACTCAAGTGATTTCCAGCTTTTTCATCAATGAATTGATCCGAATCAGACTCCGCTTGCGAATGACTGAGCGGCGACTTTTGCTCACCAACGTCCAGCCGCATGTGTGCGAAGTGCTGCGATTGTTGCGACTGGACCGGACTTTTGAATACCAACCCGCCGTCGCCGTTTGCGAAGAAACTGAGCAAGCCAGCGCAGCGTTTAAGCACCGGCTCGACCCCACTCATAAAGTCGCAGGTTTTTTTCTTCGTCGCTTCGCCCTCAGATCGCTTTCCTAACCCGCTCTGCTTCGCAACCTTCACGGCGCGTCAATCGACCGCACTGACGCGGATCCGTCAAAGTAAAAACTCATATAAGCTCGAAGCGCGAGCCAGTGAATGTTCACGGTTGTTGGGCCGTTATTGGGATTGAAGCACGGGTGAGGATTCACTCGCTTGCGCTTCGAGCTTGTACTGGAGGGATTCACCTGCTTGCGCTTCGAGCTTGTAATGGAGGGGATTCACTCGCTTGCGCTTCGAGCTTGTACTGGAGGGATTCACTTGCTTGCGCTTCGAGCTTGTACTGGGGGGGATTCACTCGCTTGCGCTTCGAGCTTGTATGGGTATCGACGGATTTTTGACCGCCCAATTCGGTAGAGACAGCTTCGAGCTTGCAGCAGATGGAAATTATTGCCTAGGCTTGGACCAATTGACAACGAGCCTAGTCGCATCCAGCTGCTTAGCCTTCCAGACGATGCGTGGGGACAGGTCTGCCTGGCCGGAAGCACTGAAGCGATACAATTTGAGCAACGGCGTTGGCATCCACAGCTTCGGCAGCCAACGAGGTCCGTACGATCAATTCAAGTTCCTCGGGCGCAACTGCGACTCTCGCATTGACGACCAACTCGATCTCGCCACCTTTCCACTTAGAAGGCAACGACAACATAGGCTGACCGGAATTGCTCACCAAGTTAGACACGGCATACACACCTTCCGCCATCCCGATAACTTTCAGATGTGCCACTTCCGCTTCCACAGCATCCAGCTCTTTGTGCAGACGCCCTAGAAGCTGCATCAAGAACTGGTCGAGATCGATTGGCTCGTTGGCAGTTAGCTTTGCTTGGCAATTTAGCCATCCAAGCTCGGCTTCCCCTGCGGCGTAAATGTCATAGTCAACTTCCATGACACGTTTTCCGAACGCCCCTTGTTGATCCAGGAACTCACATAATGCTTCAAAACCAACACCGCTCTTGGCTGATAATCGAATCACAGGAATGTTCGCATACTGCTCGGCCAGAAGCCGCGTCAAGTCATCG
>JANPLP010001013.1:0-1830 GCA_031426595.1 Planctomycetia bacterium
ATCAATACCGTGGTCGATCCATATTCGCCCACAGCCAAAATTTGGCCAGCACCTAAAGGCCCAGCACTTAAAGGACCAGCACTTAAAGGACCAGCACCTAAAGATTTAGCGCCGGCTTGAACCAGCGCTTGGGCTGACCAACCAGTTAGAGCTTGATCTGCAAAGTCTAGCGGTAGGGAGCCGCCGAAAAGTACTTGATAAGTGTTCAATCGAAACCTCTCTTTTTTGCATGCGAACACGCAGACAGGAGGTCGAACACCGCTTAACAACTACACATCTCAATGGCAAACTGGACCGCTCCCCTGCCGCTCGCGCGTCAGTGGCAGCCATCCAAAAGTTAGACAATTCTTCGCGCCCGATAGTCTGGTTGGTTGCAAAACCAAACGAAGTTCCGACCGATGAGCGACGTGAAACTTCCTGACAGGCGGCTGGTCGTCGCAATCTGCATAGCGACCTCGCCACCGTGGGGTGACGCGATCGCAACAGCGATTGGCGATTTAATGCGACGCAACAATGCAATCACCAACTCCGACCTACGCGCATGACCTGAAAACGCAACTTCAAACAAACTCGAACTCGCCCTGCAGCGAAGAGTTTGCGGAGTGTGCAATTCCAGTAAAAGCGAGTTCGTCGAACGCGTGATTGTGTTGCCTAGCGTCCATGCTAGCAGCACGAGCAGAATAGTGAGCCCGAGCAACATAGGAACAGATGGGATACGAAAAGATGTGCGGTGATCTAAGCAGAGTTCCACTTCCTGGCGAGTTCGTTAATGTTGAAAGCGAACGGACTGGCAGTGAAACTCAGCGAAAATCGTAAGCCGAGTGCCAAACCAACCCAAATGCTGCTTAATTTTTAGCGAATCATCCAGTATCTTCAGGGGCGGCCATTAGCGTGTGCGCCAAACCGCCCATTCAGAAGTCCTCAATGTACCACATGAGTTGCGGGCCGCAACAGATCCCTTACGATTCCCCAATGACAGCCATATTAGTTAGAATTGGCCACAACCGAAGGGCGAGGCCCATGTGCGATCGACGGCTTTCGCCGTGGGAGTTTTTTTCGAGATTCTCATGATCTCAGGAATGTTCGTGGGAATAAGGACGCGCTAAACAACATCTCCTTACTTGAAAGCATGTCGATTGGCAGAAAACCTCGTGAGCGATGATGGTGGGGAAGGTCGTCTAATGGCGAAAGCGGACTCGCCTGCAAAATGGTCCTCGCAGCAACGTCACGCGCGAACGAACCAATTGCTGGCTAATCACCACGAATTGGTCTTTCGGTACGCCTATCGACTGACGGCTTGCCGCAGTTCGGCGGAAGACATCACTCAAGAAGTTTTTTTGCGGGTTTTCAAATCGATTGAACAGTTGCGAGATCCTGGAGCGGAGCGAGGTTGGTTGTTGACGATCACTCGCAATGAGTTCGCGCGGTGGTGCCGCTTGGCAGCGTCGCAGCGAACTACGGTAAGTGACGATGAGGCAACCGATCCGGCCAGTGGCGGCGAAAGCGATTTAGAGCGACGCGATTGGGTGCAAGCGGCCCTCGACCAGCTCGAACCAGAATTCCGCATTGTTGTGTTGATGTTTTATTTTGAACAACTGAGTTACACCGAGATCGCCGAGTCCCTCGAGATACCGATGGGAACTGTGATGAGTCGCTTGAGCCGAGCGAAGAGCCACCTCAAGCGCTGCCTCGATGATGTCGCGCTAACGCAGTAACTAACGCAGTAAATAGCCTTGAGCAGGAGAGTGGTTTCTAGATGCAAAATTTTGGGCCCAGGATTGCGTGGCTGATGTTTCGGCGCTGTGTGTAAAGAGCTGGATAGTGAACTCT
>JANPLP010001014.1:0-13691 GCA_031426595.1 Planctomycetia bacterium
CGCTTATGGGGTCATTTCTAATGGCGCATGACACTCGAATACCACCGGCGACTACCCTACTCGGCGGCTAGGGGTTAAACTGCGGACTACGCATTTTTACTATTCTCCAGATTCTTGTCGAAAACGCCTATGCCCAGCTACGTTGTCCGCTGCGGAACCATGCGCACATTGCATGTAATGCAGTCGCGTGACGAATTTCGTCGCGGCGCGCGAGTGATCGCTCGGACCGCTCGCGGGCTCGAGACGGGCGAAATCCTATGCGATGCCGACCCCCGCGCTCTGGCTGCAATGGACGATCCGCCGGGCGGTAGCATCCAGCGAGAAATGACCGTCGAAGACGAAAACGAGTACGCTCATCTGCTCACTAAAAGCGTCGAAGAAGCCGACCTGTGCTTCAATATCATTCGCGAACTCGAACTGACGATGGACTTGGTCGACCTCGAGCGAGTCTTTGGCGGCGAGCGAATGGTGGTGTATTACTTGTCCGAAGATCGCGTTGATTTTCGAGAGCTAGTAAAACGCTTGGCGCACGAGTTTCAAACTCGCGTCGAAATGCGGCAGATTGGTGTTCGCGACGAAGCAAAACTACTGGCTGACTATGGCGACTGCGGCAAGCCGGTGTGCTGCAATAGCTTTTTGATGAAAATGCCCCCGGTGTCGATGAAAATGGCGAAGTTGCAAAAAGCGACACTCGATCCAAATAAAATCTCCGGTCGATGCGGTAGACTGAAGTGCTGCTTACGATACGAATACGATGTCTACGAAGAGAACCGCAAAAAAATGCCTCGCGTCGGTGCCGATATCGTTACCGCCGAAGGACGAGGCCGGGTGCTTGGACAAGAATTGCTATCGCAACAACTGCTAGTTCAGATGGAAGACAACCGACGGATTATGCTTCATGCAACCGACGTGCTCTCCGTAATCCGCCGCGGCAACCAACCTGAATCGCGCGATGATGACGCAATTGAAGATCGACCAGAATAAACCACGAACCAGTGCGTGGCGGTGCCGCGCGGCTTGCAAAAAGGTACTTCGCTATGAGCGATAAGATTCATCCAATTATTGAGTTGCTTCAACAGGACGTTCGGTACCACATTGAAGCGTACCAGTTCGTTCGCGAAGCGCTCGCGTTCGCTCAAGAGACGCTTAAGATGCCCGCGCAAGGTTCCGAGGGCGAGCACCACATCACCGGCCAGCAACTCTGCGAAGCCATTCGTCAATACGCTCTCGAACAGTACGGCTACATGGCGCTCACGGTGCTCAACAACTGGGGCGTTCATCGCACCGGCGACTTTGGCGAGATTGTCTATAACTTGATCCGCATCAAACACATGAAGAAGTCGGACTCCGACCGCCGCGAAGATTTCGATGACGTCTACGAATTCGCCAGCGCGTTCGAACCGGTTTTTGCCCTGTCAGCCAACGAGGACGCTTAGCGCCTTGGAAGAGAGGGTCAGCCCCTTCGATTAGGCTGTCATTTCGCATCGCTAAGTTGGAACACGCTGCCTGATTTGAATTCGTGCCGCATTGCTGCTCGGGTCGCAGCATCCGCTTTGTGAATCTCACCGACATCGTAACTTGGATACAACCAAACTGATCCAGCTCCTAGCACTTCGCAGTCGTCCGATCCAGTGACGATCAACGCGGTCTGCTCGTCGATCCCAACTCCAAAAATTGCCGGATACGGAGCCAAGCAGTTTTCTAATTCTTTAAAACGACTGCGCTGCGCGAAGTGCTGATCGATGGCGACACCCGGCAGTAAACCGAAACCCTGTCGATAACCATCCGCGATCATGATTTGATTCCCCGCTGGCGCGCCGCGCACGAGCAAATCGCCTTGAATGGTTGCCCCCGCGGAACTTCCACCAATGACACCTCCGCGATTGCAGACATCCAGTATTCGAGCCCACGCCGCAGTCCCCCAATAGGCGTCCACGAATCGCCACTGCCGACCTCCGCCAAACCAGACACCCGTCGCACGATCCAGCTCTTGTAAAAATGCAGCCTCTTCGACATCCTTACGCGCGATCTGAGGCAAAGTAACAATATGCTCAGCCCCGGCTTGTTTCATCACTCGAGCCTCAAAGCTGGGCTCTGCGTTCGGGTCCTCTACCGCTGTCGGCAATATCACGATGCGGGCTTGCTCGCCCCCAGCCAACTCGACAAAGCGCTTCCAGACATCTTCCGGCATCCCCCCGCCGCCACCAATCACTAACGATCCACCCGACAACCCGTGCTGAACACGGTTCTTGCCCGGAAATTCAGCCCTGTCGCGCTCCAGCAACGCGCGCTGCCACTGAACCCAATCGATCGATTGTCGATCCCTCAAAGTCTGCTTCAGTGGCGCCGAGTAGTGAGCCGTTGCGGAAAGCGTCACGTCCAGCGACTTTCCTTTCGTTACATTTATCAATTGTCTCTTGGCGAAAACACATCGCAGGCCATCAAGCAACGTCAGTTGCACGAGCCCTCCAGCGGTTGCACCAGCATCCGTAGATGTTACCTCATCGGATTGCTGTATCGAACAATTTGCCAGCAGCATGGTTCGATTTCGAGCCCGATCGATCCCCAGCCAACTTAAATCACCGCTTATCCGCACTAGCCCACCACTGGCCAATACCTCTTCAAGGATGTTTTGCAAACGTTCATGCGCAGCCGCTTCCAGCTTGAGGATTGCATCTGCCCCAGTTCGATCGACATCAATCCAAATCGATTTGCAGGTTCTCCATTTCTCAATTGCCTCACCATCGTTGAGCAATCGGCTCCATTCGGCTTGCGATAGTCGATTCGCTTGGGACTCGTGACCCACCAAGATACCTGACCGATCGAGCGCCGCCCTGGTCGCGGGCGCGAGAACGAGCAACGCGTCGTCAGAGTTCTGCGACAACGCAGCCGACAGCAACTCAGCATCCTCACGCGGCAACTCTGCATCTGCGGCAAGCAAGCCCGAATGCAGAACCAGCACTCCGGACCACATCGTCGGATCAACGTAAACTTGCTCACTTAACGCGCGCGCATGGCTACGGCTCTCGCCGACAAGCTTGCCACTGTAGACCTGTTGAGCCTCAGCAGGTACACACATGCCGCTCAACAGCAAGAACAACATGATGCAACGGAGAACCGCGATCCCGATACAACCAGCAATTCGGGAATCAATCATCGGTGCCTTCACGTTCTCGATAAAGATCTTCGCGGGTGCGTAACTGATAAAACAGAGCTCGTTTCTGATCTGGCAACGAATAATCGAAACCCAAGTTGTGCAAGAACTTTTCCGAGCTGCTGATCGCCATGACTTCCATGATACCGCGTTCCCGTGCCAACTCCACACAGCGGCGAACTAAGTCGCTCCCCAGCCCCTGCCCTTGGTGGCCATCTTTGACAGCTAAGCACTGAATCTCGGCTAGCTTGCGTGAATAGATTTCGACGGACGAGAACCCGACCACTTCCCCCTCAGACTCGGCAACGAATCCAGTCGTTAATAGCGCGGCCGTTTCAGCTCGCGTTCGCCGCAGCAACTTACGCTGCTCGACGAACGGTCGCAGCAACGCCATCACACTCGGCAAATCCCCTTCGCTAGCGGGCCGGATCGTGTACTTGGCAAACGGTTGTTCAGTGGGTGAATCAGTCGGCTGCAATGGATAACCTCAATTTTCGCTGGCAGAAACAGTGACAAAGTCGAAGCGCTAACAAAGGACGAAAGCGGCGAAGCGAGCGCACTGACCGTGAAACTATACCACCGCCGTGTTCTCTGAAAAAGACGTTAACTTTCAACGCCACACCCCAAACGGAGTGCACTGGCCGCGCTAAGGCGGCTGAAAAGACAGATTTGCTTAGAACACCAACGCAAAGCGGCAACGAAGATTGCTCCGTTGCCGCTCAGTTTGAGTACCGACGATCGAGTCTCTCGAAAGAGATTTGCCTACGCTCTTTTCGTCACTCTCGTCTTACTGCTTAATAGTTGTACTGAGCTCCCAGGTTCACGCCGTGGAGAATCAGTGAAGCATTGTTGTCGAAGTTCGACACGCTGCCTAACGTTGACATGTTGATTGGAAACTGATCGACAGCTGTGGCGACACCGGAAACAGCGATCGCGCGGTAACCTACGTTCGCACTCCACTTGGAAGTCAAACGATAGTTCACGCCCGCTCCCATTTCACCCAGGAATGCCACATCGGTCTTGCTAGTCGAGATAATGTAGTTCTCAGTCGGGCTACCGGTAAAGTAAGCGGCATGACCGTTCAGAGTCCCAATGCTCGAATTGAATTGGGCATGGTTGCCATAGATACCCATCTTGGACGTCGCATACAAACTAGCTCGGCGACCGGTGCAGTAATTTAACGTACCGCCAATTTGGAATCCAACCAGATCGTTGACCAGACCCGAGTTGTAATAAATGTCATCGTTGCCGTTGCCAAACACCGTGTCATTGATGCTCGATGCGTAGTTCAAGTTGTCTTCAAAGCGGAAGTAACGCACGCCAGCCAACCAAGTCATATTCAGTCGGCTGCCACATCCGGGTGTTAGGCAACAAGGGCCGGTAGCATAGCGAGTTGGGGGACAGGAATAGCATTCGCCACAGCTTCCGCCGCACGCGTCCGTACCACAATTGCCCGTACCACATCCACCTTGACCAGAACCACACATGCCGCAACCCGCGCCGCCGCAGTATCCACAACCTCCACCGCCAAAACCACCACCATAACCACGGCGTGCACCGCGTGTGCCGGAGAACAGGGTACCGCTGGTTGGCAGATAGAATGAACGCGAAGCTCCACCCGTCATAAAGCCCAGCAAATTGGCTTCGACGTTATGGAATTCGCTGCTGCGTTCAATGCGTTGAGCCTGCGAAATATTATTGTTACCGCCAGTATTGTCCGTGTCGTACCAGTCGTAAACCGGCGCTGTCAGATATGTTCCCACAGTTGGCATCGACACACCCGTAAACTGGTAGCGAGAACGCAGGTCGCGCACTCCGCCCTCGGTTGTAATCGAGGCCATTTGGTTTTCAGGGTACAATCCCCAATAACTAGCGGTGATCGCATTGCGACCGCAGTTAAAGTATCGACCAAGAAAAACTTCGAAGCCGGGCATCACTCCCGATCGAGCGTCGCGCGTTCCAAGTACATTGCGATCCGGCATGTTCGTGTCATAGACCAAGTTCACATTGTCATCGTCTACGCGATGGAACAACAATAGACTGCCACCCCCGAAGTACGGCTTGGCACCAACTGGCATGCCAGTAAAGCAGGCGCCTCGCGCATACCCTCCGATGCCAGCTCCAAACCCAGGTGCGTACGCTTGAGGCCCACACGAGGCTTGGCCGTAGGACGGATAGGCATACGACTCAGTCAACGGAGCCGATCCGCAACTGGTGCATCCCGGAGCGATCGATTGACCATAAACTGGATTCATCATCGGTGCGTTGGGCGATGACTGGTACGACAGCGCTTGCCCATGGTTGTGCTCGCCGGCACCCATCGGCTGCTGCATCGGCGCACCGTGCTCCAAAATCGACTGCGGTGCTCCCTGCATGGGCGAATGCATAGGAACCGGCGCGGGAACTGTATTCTGCGGAATGACGTTTTGCGACATACCATTCTGTGGAATCGCATTCGTCGGAACTGCATACACTCCTTCTTGCGCGCCAACCAATTGGAACGGAGCCGTTGGTTGCCCCATCCAATTAGGCTGAGCCATGCCCGACTGCATCACTTGCTGCGCATACCCTTGATTGGGTGACGCATAGGTTTGATTTGGCATTGCAGATCGCTGAACGGAACCACCGTTCACTTGACCTTGCATTGCATTCCACTGATTCGATTGCGTTAGCGGCACCTGTGGGAACGTTTGAAAGTTCGCCTGAGGTTGCATCTGCTGAACAGGGAATGAGCTGGGCGCTAACGAGCCGTAAGCACCAGGATACTGACCGAAAGCGGTCGAGCTGCTAACGCAACCCAACAGCAATGCCAGTCTCGAAAACCATATTTTCTTCACTTCGATCCTCCTTGATACTCGTTCCATCAGGCTAACGTTGCCAAGCAATGCTAGCCAAATCACAGGACATCGTGTCCCAGCGTAGGCAAAAGAGTATGCGACTTTACACATACTATTCGGTTATTGCATCGACCACCCGGAGTGGGCCTGCCGCTAATGAATCCGTTTATGCGCCCAAGATTGCTTCAAGGCAGAATGAAAACCGCTACGACCGAACTCCAACTGCCCACAATGCAAAGTTGACTCAGCCATTCATCTCTAGCCAATCGTTAGTGCTTCTCACACTCGCCGTCGCAGTTAGAATGTGCGCTTAGTTTTTTGCACTCAGCCCACGCGTCCGGAACTACTTCCAGTCACCACGCGCAATTTTTGGGCGGACCGCCCGGAGTAAGTTGTGATCCCTACCGCAGCCAACGAAATGAACCAGCAAGCTCTCGATGTCCTCAGCCAACCCGCGCCCTGGAACGAACTCGTTCCCGCGAACGCCTCCATCGAACTCGAAGTCGGCTCGGGCAAAGGCCTCTTTCTTCAGTCAGCCGCCAGCGAACGCCCCGGCAATTTCTTCGTCGGTATCGAACTTGCCGTCAAGTTTGCAAACCGCGCAGCCCAGCGACTTGCCAACGCCCAATTGACTAACACCCGCATGCTTCGCGGTGATGCCCAAGCTTTTTTAAGAGACACAGTGCCCGACAATTCAGTCAGCCGCATACATGTCTACTTTCCCGATCCCTGGTGGCGAAACAAACATAAGAAGCGCCGAGTGCTCAACGATCAAGCTATCCTCGACATCCAACGCGGTCTAATCCCCGGCGGCGAGTTCCACTTTTGGACCGATGTTCTCGATTATTACGAATTGATCTGCGCCCAAGTCATGGACACAACTTCGTTCCTTGGACCAAAATTCATCCCCGAACGAGCCGCTTCGCACGGAATGGATTACACCACTCACTTCGAACGCCGCGCCCGAATCAATGGACAACCCATCTATCGCGCGCTTTTCCTAAAACCCAACACCAACAACCTCCCACATTAACAGCCATCTTTCAGCTTCACCCGTCGTTCCATGGCTCCGTCATGGAACGAACTGCTCTTCAAGGCTCTGCCTTCACCCACTACTTCTCTCGCGCCGATAAAAACTGCGCCAACTCAGCCAGCTTATCGGTATTGATCAGGTCAACTCCGGATGTAGCCAGTTGTTCCCAAGTGACCGCATTGTCCGGCGCCGCCCAAAAGCGCAATTTGCGATGTTGCTCGTGTGCCTTCGCTACCAACGCATTTAACTTCTCCAGTTCCTCGCGAGGCATTTCTCCGCGGCCGCGCCATTTGAAATGATTCGCCCAAGCATCGCTAACCAGCGGAGCCAACTCAACAGGCGTGTTCGCTTCCAGGTCATTCATTCGCCCATCCAAGAACGCCAACCGTCGAGTCTCTTTCGACATCGTCTCGACCGGCCGATTGCCTGATACCACTACCAACACAGCACCGCGCTGCACTTTGCCCTCCACCAACCTCGTTAACAACGCTTCGTGCTTCGCCAGTTTTTCCAGCAACTTTGCATACGTTGCTTCAGCTTCCGTCTTCAAGTCGACCAGCAATAGCAGCTCGGGCCCGTCGCGATGCACCGCACCACCATTTGCCTTACAACGTTCGGCTAACGGTTCGAGATACAATTTCTCAAGCGTCCGCTCGCGTCGCACTTCAAAACTCGAATGCGCCACCAGCAACTCACCATCAACCAAGAACACATCCGCTTCGACACTTGCAAAACCTTGATCGAGTGCATCGAACAGCGGCCTCGGATGGTAGTAATCGTTGTGCGCATGCGCATTCGCATGCACGACCACCCCCTTCCCCTCAGGCTCATCAACGGCCCAACCGATCGCGCAAAACTGCACACACAGCAACGCACCCCAAATAGATCGTTCCACCATTCACCCCTAAAAATCAATTCGCCGCAACTCTGTAACCCGTAGGCCGGAACAACCAAACCGCCGTTCCGGCATCCTACTGCAACTCCGTGCCCCGTAGGCCGGAACAAGCAACGCGCCGTTCCGGCATCTTGCACTCAACTCAGCACATCGCGTAATACATTTCCATGCACGTCCGTCAATCGACGTTCAATACCGTTGTGATAATAAGTCAATCGCTCGTGATCGATCCCCAGCAAATGCAAAATGGTCGCGTGAAAATCGTAAACAGTCGCAACATTCTCAACCGCCTTATATCCAAACTCGTCTGTCGCCCCGTAACTGAACGGTGCCTTCACACCCGCTCCAGCTAACCAAGCCGTGAAGCCTGCCGGATTGTGATCGCGACCACTCGCGCCCGCTTGAAAAGTTGGCATCCTTCCGAACTCTGTGCACCAAACGACTAGCGTATCTTTCAACAGTCCCCGTTGCTTCAAATCGCGTACAAGTGCTGCCGTGGGTTGATCAAACACCGGCCCGTGCTTGGCGTACTGCTCTTGCAATTGCTTGTGACCATCCCAGTTGCTCACACCTTCACCACCGGTCTGATAGGCACCGTTGAACAACTGCACAAAGCGAACGCCCTTTTCAATCAAGCGTCTCGCCAAGATGCAGTTTTTCGCGTACTTGGCTTTCAACGCATTGCTCGTATCGTCGGCACCGTACATCGTCAACGTCGTCTCGGATTCCGTCGACAAGTCCGTGACTTCCGGAACACTTAGCTGCATCCGAGCCGCTAGTTCATAGCTTGATATCCTCGCCGCCAATTCGCTGTCGCCCGGAAAGCCTTCCAAGTGACGGCGATTCATGCGCTGTAGGAACTCGCGCGTCGCTTCATCAGTATTAGCATCTACGCTCGAAGGCCGCTCCAAATTTCGAAGAGGCTTGGTCGCATTAAAATCAGTCCCCTGAAACGCGGCGGGCAGAAATCCGCATCCCCAATTGTTCACGCTAGACTGCGGAGTTCCACGCGGATCTGGTATCGCTACATAAGATGGTAATTCCTGATTTTCAGTCCCAAGCGCCCAAGTCACCCACGCCCCAACACTTGGGAATCCGTCCAGCGTAAATCCAGTCGACATGAAGTTCTCACCCGGTCCGTGAGTGTTCGTTTTGCCCGTCAAGGAATGAAGGAAACACAAGTCATCTGCGCAGTCACCCAACATCGGTACAAGTTCCGAAATCATCTTGCCGCACTCGCCCCGCGGTTTAAACTCCCAGGGACTTTTCGTGAGATTCCCTTGCTTCCCCTGAAACGTCACCAACCCATCCGCGCCAGGCATTGGCTCACCATGCCGCTTGATCAATTCCGGCTTGTAATCGAAAGTATCCAACTGACTACACGCACCAGCGCAAAAAATCATCAGCACATTCTTTGCTCTAGCCGTGAAGTGCGACGTGCGAGCCGCGAAGGGCTGCGTTGGATCAATCGCAGGTCGCAGCGCCGACTTATCCTCAGCCAACAAGCCCTCACCCAACAGCAGACTCGCCAGCGCAATGCCACTTAAACCGTTCGCAGTATGCCCTAAGAATCGTCGGCGATCGAGCATGTGTGATAAAGAACGATTCATAAATGCTCACCATTGCCGAGACAAAAAACCAACGCTTGAATTCCGACCCCAACGAACACGATCACAAAGTCTCTACGGGATAAACACAAACTCGTTCGTATTGAATAACGCGCGAGCGAACTGAACCCAACCATGTGCCTCAATAAACATTTTTGCATCCGCTTTTTCTTCTTCTTGCACAGTGCGACCGAAACACTCCCTGTAGGCATACGCGATCTGCTCATCCAACTCACGACGCTCGCGCTGCACACGTTCGGCGAACAACTCCGCTTGCTGAATCACAAAGCGACTGTTCAGTAAGTTTAAGGCTTGCAGTGGAGTCGTCGAACGATTGCGACGTGGCGTCACTTGACTCGCGTCTGGACAATCAAACACACCAAAAATGGAGTCCTTTTCCATCCGGACTTTCGTCATATAAACCATTCGCCGCCAATCCGCTGGACCGTAGTCGCTCTTTGGAAAGTAATGCCTTACATTCTCCAACTCCACTTCGAACGCACTGAATCCAGGCCCGCCAACTTGCAAATCTAACTTGCCCGTCGCTGCCAAAATACAATCGCGAATCCCCTCCGCTTCCAACCGTCGAGTTGGAAACCGCCACAGCAATCGCGAGCCCGCATCCGCTGCCAATCCATCCTCGCGCGGACGACTATCCTGCTGCCACGCTTGCGATGTTAACAAGGTTCGATGCAAGTGCTTGATCGACCACCCCGATTCGATGAACTCACTCGCCAACCAATCCAGCAGCTCCGGATGAGTCGGCGGAGTTCCGTTGGCTCCAAAGTCAGACGGTGTGTCAACAAAACCCGTTCCAAAGTGAAATTGCCAAAGTCGATTGACCATCACCCTGGCTGTCAACGGATTACTCGACGCTGCGATCCAGTTCGCCAAAGCCAATCGACGCTGCTGCTCCGGTGCATCGGCTTGTAAATTAAGTGAACCTAAAGAAGTAATTGCACCCGGTCCGACGACTTCGCGCGGCGCCGTCGGATCGCCCCGGTAAAGTCGACGCGTCGCTTCCGGCTGTTTGAATACACCGCAGTACGCCTTCGATGAACTGAGCAAACGTTGGCGATCCGCTTCCAATCTTCGTAACTCAGCAATCTGTTCTTTCACGCTTTGGAGTTCATCCCCCGACAATCCTGCCGTCGAATACTCCTCCGCCACATTCTTAGTCTGCGTAAATGGGCGGCGGTCCTTAGAAGTCGCAACTTGAACCCAAGTTTCCCCATCCCGCGAAAGCTCAACTCGGTAATCCGTCGCTAGTCGATCTGCGAACTGCTGATGGCGGTCACGTTGCCAGACGATACGATCTAACTTCGCGAGCTCCGCGAATTCAATTTGCACCCAAGCACCTTTCCTGACACTCGCAATCCAACTGCGCGCATTGCCAAACTGACCATCGTTTATATGCTCCAACTTATGCAACGGATGCTTGAAATCACCGGATGAAGTGGCCTTGGAGCCAACTGTCGCCAACGCCACGTTCCTCTCACCTGCAAACACCTGCAACTCATCAATGCATGGCTCGGCCGCGTTCGTGGCCTCGATCGTAAAGCGAATGAGCTTCGCTTCCATCGGCGCGAACGACTCCACATTCTCCATTGCGTTAACGGGAGCGCGCAGCCCCTGCAACGTCGAGTATTTCGTCAACGCGACTCTCAAGTTCTGAATTCTACTCGCCCTATCTGCCAGCAACTGCTCCGTCTCGGAACTCAGCGGCAACTCACGCTCTGCATGTTCAACGCCTGCAAAAACCGCTTGCAGTGCGTAATAGTCGCTTTGCGTGATGGGATCAAATTTGTGGTTGTGACATCGGGCGCAGCCAGTTGTTAAGCCCAAAAACGCTGTACCGGTCGCGTTCACAATATCAGCCAACTCATCTTGCCGTTGCATCAATCCCAACAACGGATCCTGCCCTTTCACAATGTCATTGGGACCCGCCACCAAGAACCCTGTCCCCAACGGCTCGCCCAATACATCGCCAGCTAACTGCTCCTTCACGAACTGATCGTAAGGTTTGTCTTGATTGAAGGCGGCGATCACCCAGTCGCGATAAGGGTAAGCACTCGGTCGTTCGCGATTCGTTTCAAAACCATTCGTTTCGCCAAACCGAACCAAGTCCAACCAGAACGTTGCCAACCGCTCTCCATAACGCGGACTATCGAGCACGCGCTCCACGAGACGCTGCCAAGCATCATCGCGATCGTCTGCTATGAACTCCGCAACCTGCCCCAAGGTCGGCGGCAAACCATGCATGACCAAATACAACCGTCGAATCAACCGGCCCTTATCGGCTCTGGGCGACCCCGGCAATGCCGCCGCTCGCAACCGCTGCGCAATGAAACTGTCCACCGGATGTGCACCAGTCGACTTGGGCACCTGCGGACGACTCAGCGGTTGGAAGGACCAATGGTCAGAACTCTGTTGTTCAAGTTCCCGCTGAGCCTCGCGCCACTGGGCCACGTCATCAATCCACCGCCGAAGTAACGCTATTTGCTCTTCGCTCACCGGCTCTGCATCGGGAGGCATGCGCTGTAGCAAGTTGGTGCTTGTCACCCGTTCTATCAAATGACTGCGAGCACTGTCCCCCGGCTGAATAGTCGCTTCGCCCGAATCGCCACTTCGAAGCGCACCCGCCATACTATCGAGTCGCAATTTCGATTCTTGAACCTTGGGACCATGACAATCGACACAGTGATCGCGCAAGATTGGCAACACCTGTGATTCGAAATCGACTGACCGCTGCGGCTCGTCACACCAAGCCAGACTCCCGTCGCCCAAACCGTTCTTCACGATCATGCACATTGCAAGCAGGAATATCCCAATCATGAACCGACGCAGCGTCAGTTGCACAAACTCACCAAGAACCCGTACAGGGAACTTCAAACAATTTGACATTTGGCGGGCTTCCTCAACGGACGGGCTTCCTCAGCGGAGAGGCGGGTGGAAGATTACAAGCAGAAAGCGACGGCAGGACTCGCAATTATAACTCAAACCACCTGCTACACCCTATCGCCACCATTCCGCGGCGACGGTTGTCCGTTATCCTGCCTGACCGCTGCGCTGCCCGACCGCTGCTTTAGTTAGCCGCGTGAGCCCTAGATGCCCATATCCGCCAGCCGATCAGCGATCTGTGACAACGTCAGTGTCAATCGCGGATACTTCGCTTCAAAGTCCACAATCAAATCTTGCAATCGCCCTGAAACGGTATCGGAGTTAGCATCTGGGTTCGCACTTGATTCGTCATCCTCTTCGTCTGCAAACTTGCTTTCCGAATCGTTCTTTGCCCGATCCAAAACTCGTTGGACTTTCACCAACACCGCTTGTAGAGCTCGCTGTGTCTCCACATCGAGTTCCGGTGTATCCGCTATTTCACTGTGCAACTTCGTCAGTGTGCGGGACAATTCTTCAGCACTCATACGTTCCCCAATGTTATGCTCATAATTACTGCGAGAGGACTCCAAGCCGAAATGAAAAACGCGAAACGTAGCATCGATTTGTATACGCTGCCACGCCTCGCGAAAATTCTTTACAACGACTCATTCAGAAACCTGTGCAGTCTAACTGACCGCCCAGGCTTTCCCTTGAATGCCCAGGCTTTCCCTTGAATGCTTAGGCTTTCCATTGAACCCTTAGCGTCGGAAGGTCGCTACCGGCGAATTTGATTGTGGATCCCGGACCATAACCGAGTTATCACCGTTCAGCGACACGTCCATCTTCCGCTGACTGCTAACTTGGTCCTCAACCCCTTGCACTTGATAGCCGCTCGGCAGGAAATCGGACAACAACACGCGACCGTCAGTCAAGTGAATCGCATAGTTCAATGTGTAGTTAGCACGCGGAATCGGATTCGCCAGCTTGCTGACGTAAGAAATCGAAGCCGGTCCATACGACGTAGCAGGTGCAGCATGTGCATTATGCGAGTGGTGTACTGGCGGAGCCATATAGGTTGGAGCCGGCATCATGCGAGTCTGCATAACGGGCGCATAGACCGGAGTTCCGCAACCGCACTGAGCCTGAGCCGCCGTTGCCATCAAAGCCAATCCTAGGAACGTAAACACTAAAACCTTCATGTCATTCTCCTCGGTGAAAAAGTGTAATCCCAGCGTCGGGCTATTCTATCACTCCCATTCCCCCGCCGATAGCAACCACCCGCCCC
>JANPLP010001015.1:0-8418 GCA_031426595.1 Planctomycetia bacterium
TGCACGATAACACGCCGCACACGGAAAACCCTAAAGTGGTTGCTGACTGTGCTGGCCGATTTTAGTGCTTGTATGCGGCCCATAGAGGTCGCTTAACATACGCGGTCCAAACCTCTTTTGAACCTGCCCTCATATCTTGAACCTTGCTCTCACCCATGGATCACTTGGATGACACTACCCCTGGCAGAACGCGATTTGATGCACTACGAAACCTACCGCGGCTTGCCAGCTCTGGCGGGACTCGCCACGATGCACCGCGCAGTGCGCGCGGAGTGGAGTTTAGATGTAAGCGTTGAGCGGTTGAAGCGACTGCACTATGTGCTCAAACGGTTATACGAAACGCTGACCGCTCAGATCACCAGCGAGCCGATCTACGAACTAAAAACGGCGTTCAGCTATCACGGCTACTTGTGCGCCGAACAAGTGACGTTGATTCGGAAACGTGTCAGCGAGATGCGCGAACCCCCTCTGGGACTGGACAAAGTACCACACGCGGCTCTGGAGCGGTTGATGGACGAAGTTCGCGCTGCGGACACCACTGAGTCATTCTTGCTTGGAGTTTACGAGGTCGTTCTGCCCGCAGTTCTACAATCTCTGAAACGCTTGAAGGAAGACGCACATCCACTGGCCGATGCGCCGACAGTGCGCATCGCTCGACTGATGGAATTTGAGCTGAACGAGGTGCTCCAGTTTGGCGCGACGGCAGTTAAACAGTTAGTTTCAGCCGACGACCGCATCGCAGCACAATCTTGGTTGCCATTGTTACATGCGTGCTTAGCCGCAGCCGGCTCGCTGGATGCGACGCAACCAATTAGTGACGTGATACCTGACGCACTGCTCTCAAGCAAACCGTATTGCTATGTGAAAGAACCACGACGCGATGAACGATTTCAAGATTCTTTCAATGCGGGAGTCAATCCAGAAGCTTTCCTCTACGACGAGCGATTTCGGCCGCGCGATAAAACGCTGATGATGTATTACAAGCGCATCCGCGAGATCGACGTGCCTGAAATGATGGCCAGTATTTTGGTCGAGCTCGGTCCGGAGGAACCATGGGAGTTTCATCAAGAGATGATGCGACAACTGTGGGACGAGGCTCGCCACGCGATGATGGGCGAAGTCGGCTTTGCAGCACAAGGACTCGATTGGCGGCAGATTCCAATCAACTTCACTTGGTCTCGCAATTTAAACTTGCAGCTCAACGCGCGCGAACGGCATGGCGTCCTATTCTTCATCGAGCAAGGCCTGATGCCTCGGACAGGCAAACGTTTTGAATACGAAGTCGGACTTGAAAGTGGCGATCCGTTATCTGGTCTATTCCAAGACTTTGATTGGGCCGATGAAGTTCTACACGCTCAAATAGGCCGCCGTTGGTATGTGCCTCGATTCAGTTCGTTGACTGAGGCGCTAGGCTACGGCGACGAATGCTGGAGTCGTGTGCTAAGTCATTGGCGAACATACCTAGATCAAGGCTTGACAGAGCATCGCAATTGGTGGCCGGAACTGTATCAGCAAGCTTGTAAGAATTGGCAAATCGCTCCCGATCCCGCGGCCCTCGCGTATGCTAAAACTTACGAGGACAGCCGCGCGGATCTTCAGAAACTATAAAGGGCCATTACTTCCGCTTGGGGTCGAGGTTGGCGGCCAGTTCAGCTTCGGTGACCGTCGATGTCACGCCCCCTTCAGGAACCTCCACTTTTGAAATCCATAGCATCGCATTCAACACCACTTTGCGAAAATCATCGTTCCCCCAGTTTTTATGAAAGTGGCCTCCGGTAAAGCCAAAACCACGTCCACCATCGGGGCGTTCGACAGACCACATCATGGCTTCCGCGCGAGCGCTGTTGGCCTCGATGTGTTTGTAGGGCCCCTGAGGATACACGTAAGGGCCGTCGCGCACGTCATCGGAAGGCACTGCAACCAGAATCGGAGTGAACGTCATGTTGTCGACGGTTGCGGTCTCATTGCCTGCAATATCCGACACAAAACGCATATTGAAGTACCACTCATCTGAAACATGAAACGGCTTGACGCCGCGTGTGATCGGATGATTAGGAAACGCTCCGAAAGTAGGCTCCCAAATCGGATTGCATGAAAACATGTTCTCATAGTGACCACCAATCCAGCGTTTGAATTCATTCCCAGCCTGTGCGGCCACAATTTCAACTCCATAGTGCATGCAACCTACGCCAACACCTTTCTTCGTCCACTCGTCGACCAATTTCATTCGACGTCCATCTTCCTTGACTACTTCGTGTCCCGCACCGCCATCCATGTAAAACACGACCGCTGCCGCACCATCAAACATCGAATCGTCCTTAGGCCAACCATTCAACGAGATTTGAACATCCAGTCCCGGTTGTTCCATCAAGCACTTTTGTATCAGTTGAACTCCAGCATTGAATTCATGCATCCCCGGCGGATGCGAAGGCTTGCCAGCAATAATCACCAGTTTCTTCTTGGCGGTTTCTTGGGCCTGAACAGGTGCATGCACCACTGCGAGCGCGATCAAAGCGATCGCTTGAATGATTTTTTTCATGACGACTCAATGACTAGAGGTTGTTGGGACTAAAAGTTGTACGTGGGTTTGAAACTATTGAAATTTTTACAATTCACGCTCGGGGCTATTCTGATTACGGCGTTCTACTTTGACCAGCCCTATCGAGCGCATCCAAAACGCCATGGGTGATTTCAACGTAGGGGGACATTCGAGGCGCTCGTTGGGCTTTGGGAGCAATGTCAGCTAAGGGTTATAAAGCCGTTAGCATCTTTGTAGTCAAGCCATTCGGTCACGAATATCATTGCCGGTCAACTCGGCAACTTTTTTGAGCAGCAGTGTTTTGTCGATGGGTTTGCTTAGATAGCCGTTGCAACCCACTTCAAGGCACCTGACCATGTCGCCATGCATAGCATCCGCAGTGAGTGCCACGATCGGACGCGTATACCCGAGCGAACGTAATCTTTGTGCAGTTGCGTATCCGTCCAAGTTTGGCATTTGCATGTCCAAAAGGATTAAGTCAGGAACTGTGCCTTGCTCGATGCAGGCTGAGATATGTTCAACAGCGACCAGCCCGTCGTGGCATTCCGCCACTGTCGCGCCCGACTCAGTCAGAAAATGCTTGCTCAAAAATCTGATGTCACGGCGATCATCGACAACAAGCACATGACATTTCAGTTTGATGGGCGCATTTAGGTTGGCTAAGGGCTCTATATTGCTTTCATTCGATAGGATGTGATCATCAATTAAGTCTACGCCGGCGTATTCTCCGGTTGCGATGCTAACGGAAAATGTACTGCCAACTCCCTCAACACTCGTAACAGTGATGGATCCACCAAGCATTTCCGCCAACCTTTGACTGATGATTAATCCCAATCCCGTTCCACCGAAATTTCGACTCACACTTGCATCACCTTGTGAGAATGGCTGAAACAGTTTTGTCATTTGTTCCGGGGGAATGCCGATGCCAGTGTCAACGATATCGAAATGCAATCGATGTTTCGTCGCATCGAATTGGACACGAATTTGGACCTTGCCCTGGTGAGTGAATTTGATCGCGTTGCCAACAAGATTGATCAAAATCTGCTTCAGACGTTTGGCATCTGAGTGGATAATTCTTGGTAGCCTGCCTTCATAATGAACCTCAAACATCAATCCGCCTTCTTTGGCGCGGATTTCCATGATGCCTTTTACATCGTCAATCAGGCGCTGGGGCTCGAAGCGTTCGCATTCGATCTCCAATTTCCCTGCCTCAATTTTTGAGAGATCCAAGATGTCGTTGATGATATCCAGTAAGAAATACCCGTTGTTTCTTATAGTCTGTAAGTAGCGTCTTCCGTCGTCATGGTTGATTAAGTCTTTGAGTAAATCGACATAACCCAGGATCGCAGTCATCGGAGTTCGAATTTCGTGGCTCATGTTGGCCAGGAAAGCGCTCTTGGATTCGTTGGAAGATTCAGCTTTCGCACGGGCCTCATCCAAAGCCAACTGGAATTCATGACGGTCGTGATCATCGATAACCGCGCCGACGTAACCAATGAACTTATCTTCTTCATCAAAGCGAGGTTTGCCCGCATCGATTGCCCAGCGGTAATGACCATCTTTGGTCCGTAGGCGACAATCAAATTTGAATGGTTCACGGTGCGTGGCCGCGTGAAAGAACGACGCTTTTGCGATGTCTCGATCTTCGGGGTGGACTGCGTCAAGCCATCCCAATCCAAGGCCATCGTCCATTCTCTGTCCTGTGAATTCCAACCAACTTTGTGACAGAAATGTACATTCGTGCTTTTCATCAGTTACCCAAATCATCGCTGGTGCGACATTGGCCATCTCCCGAAATCGTTGCTCGCTTTCAGTCAAGGTTGCTTCAGCCCGCTTTTGTTCGGTCACGTCAAGCGTGATTCCGTCAAACCGAGTTGGCGTTCCATCCGGAGAATAGAAGGTTCGACCGATTGCTCGGACCCATCGCGTAGCGCCCGTTTCTGGGTTCACCGTCCGGTAGTCCACGTTGTAGTGCGCCCGCTCTGCAATACTCCGCTCGACAGCTAAGCGGGTTTGTTCGCGGTCTTCCGGATGAATCCGGTCGTAGAAAGTTTGCATCGTGACAATGGCGTCGCGAGGCAAGTAAAAGTGGGCTTTTACGAGATCGTCCCACTCAAGCACATCGAATGGCAGGTCACAGTACCAGAAACCTACGCCACTACTTCGGCGAACAAACGCTGATCGCTCTTCACTCTCGCGCAAAGCTGTTTCGACCTGTTTCCGTTCAGTAATGTCGAGATTTGTTCCCACTACTGATTTGACCTGCCCCTCCGCGTCTTTGCGGACAGTCTCCACAGACTGTATGACCCGGATCGCCCCGTCGCACGGTCGCCGGATGCGAAACTCGCGTCTGCTGTTTCCCGCACGATGAACCGTTTCTTGCAATACTTCTTCCTGGCGGGCCAAGTCTTCCGGCAACACTGCGTCGCGCCAAGTATCGTAATAGAGGTAGCCGTCCTGCGTCTGCGGGACGCCGTAAATGCGGAACATTTGAGCGTCCCAGAGGATTTGGCCGGTAGCGACGTTCCATTCCCAGATCCCCACACTTGTTGCCTCGGTTGCGAGACGCATCCGTTGCTCACTATTTCGCAACTCGTCTTCGGTGCGCAGGCGTTCTGAGATATCCAACACTACGGCGATCAGCCCTCGAAACATGCCGTCCTGCGATCGGATGGCAGCCACGTTACTCTGGGCGCGAAATACCGATCCGTCCTTTCGACAGTAAGCTTTTTCGATCTGAAAATCCGGCCCACCTGCGGCTAGACGGCTAAACGCTGTAGCTGTCTCGTCGACGAACGTCGGGTGGGTAATTTCAAGAATGTTACGACCGAGCAATTCTGTATCGGAGTATCCCAACATTTCACACCAGCGAGGATTGACCAGTGTCATACAGCCTGCGGCGTCGGTCTGGATGATACCCGCAGGTGATCGTCGCAAAATGCCGCCAAGGCGTTCCTCGCTCACTCGCACCGCCTCCTCCGCCTGCTTTCGGGCAGAGATGTCAACGGCCGCCAAGATACCTGCAACCGGGCGGCGAACGCCTCCATTCTCGCCAAACACGATCTGTTGTTGGACGCTTAACCACTTTTTTGTGCCATCTGGTCGGATAATTCTGAGTTCCAAAGAGATGCGACCATTCCCGAGCGGGTCAAGGCACTGCTGGATGCGCTGCAAGATCTCAGTTTTGTCGTCTGGATGAAAGCGATCGTGGACATGTGACCGCGGGACGGACACCCCATGCTCGAGTCCGAAAAGGGCAGCGGATGTGGAGTCTGGAGTGCAGGTGTCGTCGGTGTAATCGATGTGGATGACACCCAAACCTGCAACTTCTACAGCGAGTCGCATTCGTTCTTCCACAACCTTGCGGTCCGTAACGTCTGTAATTGTCCCAACCATCTTTATGGGCTGACCATGGTCGTACAAAGCCCTGCCCACGTTTGACACCCACCGGACTTCCCCGTTCGGTCGAATGATGCGGAACTCACATTCATACCTTGTTTGGTCCGCTACTGCAGCGCGTACGGTCGCCCATACGCGGCTCCGATCCTCAGGATGCAGTATGCGGTCAAACCCATCCGCAGTGCCATCAAACTCACCCTCTAACAAGCCGTGAATGGTGTAACATTCGGCGGACCAGTTGACAACGTTCGTGTGAACATCCCACTCCCAGAGTCCAATTACTGCCGCCTCTGTTGCCAGTCGCAGTCGATGCTCGCTCTGTCGTACCTGTTCCTCGGACTGTTTCTGCTCGGTTATGTCACGCACTACACCTACGCTATGGAGCCGGCGACCTGCCGCGTCGGTTACCATGCGGGCGCTGACAGTCACCCATCGGACATTGCCGTCCTTCCGCAGATACCGCTTGTCGTTTTGGTAGTAAGATGTTTCGCCTCGCAAATACGGAGCGAGTAGCTCGTTATCGCGTACCAAGTCGTCTGGGTGTGTGAGGTCGAACACCTTCATCTCCAGCAATTCCTCAGCGAGGTAGCCGGTGATCTCGCACATTGCCGGATTCACTTTGTTGAATCGCCCGTCCTCCCCGACGTAAACTAGCCCAAGCGGAGAGTGGTCAAACGCGGCGCGGTGCAGTTGTTCGCTGTATCGCAGTTGTGCCTGCGCCTCCTTCCGCGCGGTCACGTTCATCGTGCAGCCGATCATCCTGACCGCCCGTCCCTCCTTGTCCTTCACCAGCAAGCCTCGGTCTTCAACGTGGAGCCACTGCCCGTCCTTGTGCCGCACACGGTATTCGGTCAGCGATGGTACCGACCCGACCGCCTGCAAATCGAAGTTATTCAACCGCTCACGGTCGTCTGGGTGCATCTGCTCGGACCACCATTCGGCGGTGGGTGGAACCTCGTCAGGTCGGTGGCCAAGAACTTCAAACAATCCCCTTGTCCGCTCGACGTGGCCGGTGGCGAAGTCATACTCATAAATGATGCCGTTGATAGCGTCGGCCGCGAGCCGAAAGCGTTCTTGGCTCGCCTGTAGTGCTGCCTCTGCTTCCTTGCGTTCGGTTACGTCTGTAGCCAGGGCAGCCAATCGTACTGGCTCCCCATCCGGGCCGAATTCGACCCGCCCCACATCAGTGATCCAACGAGCGGTTCCCGTTGGTTCGACCACCCGGTAATTGTTGTAGTAGTCGAGCCCCGGACTGTTCAGGACGTCCCTCACCCGACCTTCAAAGTGGCTGCGGTCGTCGGGGTGAATTTTCGATAGGACTCCTTCAAACGTGTCGGGAATACCGTTAGTCGACTTGAGGGCCGTCACCATGGAGTCAATCCGGTGGACCTCGTTCGTTGGAATGTCCCACGAAAAGGCAAATGTCTTCGCCGAGGACAGTGCGAGCCGCAGTTGCTCGCTCGTCGCTGTCAACGACGCCATTGCGCGGTCCCGCTCCTCTGCAATACGCTCGCGCTCCAACAGTTCATTCCGAAGTTGGTACTGCCGCTGCCGCGCCCGCAGAGCAGTTCGAATAGCGCTAACCAAAGCAGCGACGCGCACAGGCCGCTCGAGGACAGAAACGTTGCCGAGCCTATCAATCGCTCGCGCAACGGCGACGGAATCCGCGCCGGAGCGCGCTAGGACCAGCACCGGCAAGTCAGACCAGGATGGTTGCTGGTGAAGCCATTCGGCTAAGCAGCCATCGTCGCCATTGACCACTTCTTCCGCGATCAGCACCGCTGCAGCGCCGGCCGTCAGTTGCACACAGAGCTGCGGAAGATCCAGGCAGCAAACGCACGCAATGTCCGCCCGGTCGAGGATCGCGAGTGTTAGCTCTGCATCTTTGACCGTGGGTGCCAACACCAAAACTCGCGTTTCTATGCTTTCACGGTGGGCGTCGTTCAAAGATTATTTCCTTCGCGCAAAGAGTCCAAATCCCTATCTGGGGTCGGCACACCCGTCAGCACGCCGCGAAAGTCTCTTAGTGGTTGACCAATATGAATCCCGCCGTTCTCAATTCTAAAGTCGCGGATCGTCCGCTCGTGTGGCCCGCCGCGCTTCTTCATCACCGAGATCGCTTGACGCACCTCGCCTTTGGTTTCGTAGTACCGCATCAGGATAACAGCGTCAGCCAAGTAACTTGCGTCCACTGGCGTGACCATCGAACTGCCGATCAATCCTTGCTGTGCCCCGATCAGAAGCGTGGCGATCCCCCGCTGACCAAGGTAACTGAATAGCTCGTGCAGCTGCACAATCAAAAACTTTTCTCCAGGCATAGCGTTAAGATAGCCATTTAGGCTGTCGATCACCACGATCGTGACGCCCTGGTTCTCGACCGCGTCACGGATGAAATGTGTGAATTCACCCGGGCATAGCTCGGCCGGTTCCACCTGCTGGATGGTCACGCTTCCGTTAGTCTGATGTCGTCGTAAATCGAT
>JANPLP010001016.1:0-11153 GCA_031426595.1 Planctomycetia bacterium
GCGAATAGGTTCCGGAGTCAGGACCTATAGCGTTAACAACGAGATTATCGTTGCCAGCCGTTCCAGTAACCACAATGTTGCCAGGATTCACAACTCCAAGACTCTCAACTTGTCGGTAATTGACTACACCGGCGCCAGCTTTAGTAAAACTGGTTCCATTGTCGTTTAACGCACCTCCTCCAGCATTCAAGGTGAGTGTATCAGCGGTAGTGTGCGTGCCACCGACGACATTGATGGTGACTCCTGCACCTGGGAATGATGGCAAGTTAAAAGCATCGTTGTTATCCTGACCAAACAGGCTGACCGTGGTGAGGTCTGCGACTCCAGCCAAACTGTTCACAGTGACGCTATCATCACCGCCGTTCGCATTCAATCGCAAAACTTCGGTTGTGCCAACATCGAGATTGAATGGACCAGGTGACGTGCGTGCAAAACTTACGCGAGCGCCATTTGGATTGATTGTGAAAACTTCGGCAACGTTGCCACCGTTAAGTTGAACGGTATCAATATCTGCTTGGCCGTCCATAACGTCCGTACCGTCGCCCGGGTTCCAGACCATAGAGTCGTTGTTCGCACCGCCTAGGAACGTATCGGATGCTGGCCCTCCGACGAGAACGTCGTTGCCGCCAAGACCATTCAATGTATTCGCGGCAGAGCTACCCACGAGGCTATCGTTAGCGGAACCACCAGTCGCGTTTTCAACGTTGCTGATTCCCGAAGTCCCGGTGGCTGTGCCTGATGCAAGGGCGACATTGGTACCCGGTTGAATCTGTCCGCGAATCTCACCGCCCGGGAATCCAGGATTCGTGTGAATATTGAAGTAGGTTAACCCACCCAGGAAAGAGGCTTCATTTGCAGCCGGAATGTTCGAAACAAAGTTGGCGGTAAACTGGCCAGGAGTGCCCGTAGGAACATAGACGCCAGCGCCAATCGGAACAATCACTGGGCCATTCACACCGATCGCCTGCAAGTGAATATGAGAATCAGAGATCGTATTGAAGAGGTTGTTCACGGTCATCGCGACGGTTGCCTGCCGAGTCAACGCGTTGTACGAAACGGTGGCAATTGCGTTAGCATTGGTTGCGACAGCCGGATTTTCTTGGCCACCGTCCAAGCTGGCCGTCAAGTTGTTTTGCAATCCCAAGTTAACTTGGACGGGTGTTGTGTAAGCAGAGTAGTCGATCGTATCGACACCATCACCGCCATCGACGGTCCCGCCATTGAGCGAGACAGCATTGCTAAACACAAAGGAATCATTTTCAGTGCCGCCACTCAAAACGACTGTGTTGCCACCCGTTGGTCCAGGGCCTGAGATTTGGAAGATATCATTCCCACCGTTACCGTTGATCGTTGTCTGCTGCAAAGGTCTCGCAATGATGGTGTCGCCATCATTCCCACCATTGACGACAATCAATTCGTTGAATGTTCCGAACGGATTACCTGGTCCCGCATCGGTCCCTGGGTTAGCTGGATTCAAGTCGAGCAATCCACCGAGCCCGGCGTTGACTGGATTGGTTCCCGTCATGTTGACCACAACGTTGGTCACAGGAAATGCATCATCGCCGAAGACGATCAACGAGCTGTCTTGCCTATTAAGCAGACGTACACGGTTCCCAAGAGAGTCAGACGCAAGTCGAATCGTTTCTTGTTGCCCAGTTGCATCGGTTGTAATCGAGTTGCTATCGATGGTGATCGCCAAGTCACCTGTGGCTGGAACAAACGTGGCTGATACTGCCAGCAGTTGACGGCCCTCTAACGATTCGTGAACTAACCGCCGATGCGAACTGGACATCGAGGCATTGGTTCCGACATTTGCTTGCCAGAACAAAGAAAGCAGCCTTGGTTGATGAGTGCCACGCTTTGAACCCGACCGCTGAGCCGCCCCCGCGGAGGTCAGAGCTTGGCGCCATCGTAAAACGGAACTCAGCAAAAATTCGCTCGTGATAAGCCGTCGAATGAGCGATCGAAAGTAGGACTTCCGATTTTTGCGATTCAGGAGATTTCGACTATGGGTGGTGGCGCGACGAGTTGGGTTGTGTGACATGATGAGGCTCCGGATGTTCGATCAAAGTAGTGCAGTCTAGTTGTATAAATAAATTCAAACTTGCTGTTCACTCTGACTGCCTGGTCCAGGTTCGAACGAGTCCGCAGCGGCTTCGCAGCGAGTACTCAGATCGCAGAGATATGAACTTGATTTGATGGAGAGTCCGTCGCATGATGAAATTCCTAAACGCGTTACCGCTCGAATGATACAAATGAAAAGAATGAAAAGGACGAGCCCTTGTCTGCAAGGCGTCTCATTCAAGCAGACTAATCGGGTATTTAAGTTGCTTAGACTCGATGAGTGAACAGATTCGGAATATCGAGAAATTTTAAGGATGTTTAAGATTCGATAGCGTTTCCAAAATCCTACCGTTTGTGGCCAGCTATAACTCTCGAAGCAGCCTGACCCGCCATGTGGTAACCAACGACGCGCACGGTGAGTAGAATCGGAACAACCCGCAAAGTCAAATTTTAACCTCCCCCCACTCTCAAATCCTTGCTTTGGAAGCTGAGGCTCTTTAACCAAGTTTCCAGCCGGCCAAGCGGTTCCGTTAGGCGTTTCCGTTTGGCGATTTGTTTCGTTTGGCTAGTTATGAACCTCCCCACTAGACCTAGTTATGAGGGAACATGTCGGTGATAAAGAACTTCAATCAGGCGCAAAATGCCTTTGCCCTTGTGTGTGGCTTGTTCTGGTGCAACTTAATCTGCTGCGCCGATGAGCGAAGAATTGGCGTTTCGGTGGCTGACGTTGACAGTGGCAAGGCCGTAGCCGCTCGCCTGTATCTAACCTCTGAATCCGGAATTCACTACTACTTTCAAGTCGAGGACGCTGGAGCTTCAGCGGTCAAATACGAGAAACAAAACTGGTTGGACAAGCAATCGATCGAGTACCACACGACCGTGTCAGCCCATCAGTGCTTCGCGGTCGTCCCAAGCGGACGTTACAAACTGATCGTTGAACGCGGCAAAACCTATCGTCCCGTGACACAATCGTTCGAGGTACTCGATCAAGACATTAATATTAAAATCGCGCTGCAACGATGGAGTGATCCAGCCGCTGCCGGTTGGTATTCGGGTGATACACATTTGCATCGTACAGTTACGGAGCTTCGAAATGTGATGGTAGCTGAGGATTTGAATGTTGCCTTGCCACTGACTAGTTGGGTTACATTTGCCGACAAGCCACCTGCCAGCGGCGACAAGAACATCGAAGACGCGAAGCTTTCTTCGCTGATCGAAGTCGACAAAGAGCACGTCATCTGGCCTCGTAATACCGAATACGAGATTTTTAGCGTCGGTGGAAAACAACACACGTTAGGCGCATTGTTCGTGCTTGGACATCGCAATAGTCTGCAACAGACCGTGCCGCCCTGGAAACCGGTAATTGACGGGCTAAAGCTATCCGAGCAACAAGTCCTCTTCGACATGGACAAACTCGACTGGCCCTTTGCGATGGTCTTACCAACCCTGGGTGGAGACTGCTTATATGAACTGGCCAATAACCATGTGTGGCGTACCCGGTTTGCTTTCACAAATTGGAACACTACAGCGCCTCCATTTATTCATCCACCATTTGGCTCGCAAGTTGGCGGGCACCGCGCGTGGCTCGATTACACCCATGGAATGTATTACACGTTGCTCAATTGCGGATTGCGTATTCCTCCCTCCGCCGGCACCGCCAACGGTGTGCATCCAGTTCCGGCCGGCTTTGGCCGCGTCTACGTCCATCTACCCGAGGGTTTTAGTTTCGATGCGTGGATGAAGGGTTTACAGCAAGGACAATCGTTTGTTACCACAGGGCCGATGCTGTTCGCCGCGGCCGACGGCAATATCTCGGGCCATGTCTTTCGACGAAAAACTACCGACGAGTTGCCCATTACCATCTCGATGGATGTCGTTTCAGAGCAGCCCATCCTGTACGGGGAGGTTATTTTCAATGGTGTCCCAGTTCAATTGATGCGAGCGCAGAATACCGCAACCGATCAGGGCGCTTATCGATCCTTGCTCACCCATGCATTTGTTCCCGATCGCTCGGGCTGGTTTGCCGTTCGCTTTTGGGAATCGCAACCTGACGGCCAAGTTCGTTTCGCCCACTCAGCGCCCTGGTATGTTGAAGTAGGCCAACAACCTGTGCACATTGAATTGCAGCAGAAACAGTATTTGATCGAACGCGTACGTCAAGAAATTACTCGAAGCAATGGAACCGTCAGTCCAGAAGCAATGAAGGAATACCGGGATGCCTTGAGCTTTTATGAATCATTGCCAGTCCTAGATGGCACACTGGTAGAAGCAAGAACATCTGAATCTGAAAAGGATCGCAAAAGCTGGCTTGATAACATGATCATTGACCACCGCTTCACAGCCCTGGAAGTTCACGCTGCGACGGGTCTCGATCTCACACAAGCCGAAAACGAAATTCGCAAGCGCGCCCTTGACCTGCCAGACTCATCAAAATCAACTCGCGTCCGACCCTATCCCGGAGGTCGCCATCCTCGACGCGGATTCCTCGACGGAGCCATCCATCCCCAGCGAGAAACTAAGATCAGTGTTTTTCCTCCCTGGGAAAAAGGCGGATATGTCGTAGTCGACGTTCCAGAAGCCGTGTTCTCAAATCTCGGTCTCACTTACATAGCTCATACTCACATTCCTACAATTTGGGACCCACGTGAACAACCTTTGCAGAGACTGGAATGGACTGCAACAGTCGACGGCTATTCCGTTAGGCGCCAACTCCCCAACGGCATTCAGATCGCTTCGCAAATAAAGCGTCGAGTAGATGGGGTCGATATGCAGATTGAACTGACCAACGGCACAAACGATCCTCTGACCGGACTGCGAGTACAAGTATGCACGATGCTCAAGGGGGCAGTCGGGTTCAATTTGCAACAGCCGCTCGAGTCGATCGTTGAAGGTCCCTATGTCGCTGTACGTGGTCTCGACGGAAAAGAACAACCCACCGATCGCTGGATCGTCACCCACTGGACACCCAATCAACGCGTCTGGACGAATCCACCCGTACCTTGTATTCATTCCGATCCCGCATTTCCAGACTGCGCACCTGCACAAACGGTGACCGTCTCTGGCTCGCTGCGATTCTACGAAGGCAAAAATGTGCGAGAGGCTTTTATGTCAGAGCCTCGATGACCCTATTAATCAACGTGCGCACGATGTTCACGCTCGGGGCCTAGCCGAGGTCCCCGGATATTCGAAGTTACCAAAACCCAATTTGTGAACCGTAACAGCGGTCATCAACGGTCATCATTGCGCTACGGCATATTCACTTGCACAGGGCTAGATAAGTAACCGATCAAGTCACGCACTTGATCGTTAGTCAGCGTTTGCAGTACTCCTTCGGGCATCATTGATACTTGCGAGAGTGTCCGCTGTTCTATCTCTTTCAGTGGCACTACCAAACGTTCGTTAGCGGTCTGCACAGTGATGGCTTGATCGCTTTCATCGACTATCAAGCCGGTGATGACACGCCCCGAATCCGTAAGGACAATTTCCATTTGAAAGTCCTTAGCAACAGCGGAGCTTGGATCGATGAGGTTTTCGAGCACATAGTCCAAGTTGGTGCGTTGCGACCCGGTTATCTCGGGCCCGATCACGCCTCCGGTACCAAACAAGCGGTGGCAATTGGCGCAGTTCTTTTCAAACAACGCTCGACCCGTTGGTAAGTTCGCTCGTTTTAGCGTGTCGGGCGTCAAACGTTTCTTGTAGCCAGAAATCAACTTGGCTTTGTCCGCTGGAGTGGTTCGCATTTCACCCCACGTCTTCGTTAGGCGATCGGACAGCACCGGATTGTTTAGACTCAACAACTGACGGGCCGTAAATGCAGTGACATCTTTCCGGGGAACACGATCGGTTTCAATCGCATCCATCAGCTTCATTCCCCACGACGCACGTGAAGCCAATGTTTGCAGCGCATCTTGCTTAGCTGCGGAGTCGAATGATGCGTAACGCGCCAATAACAGGTCTGCGGTAGTCGGTTCATTAAACTCTGCCAGCCCCCGAATCGCTTCGCTTTGCACTACGGTATCATCGAGCAGCTCAATCAACAGAGTGCCCGCTCTATCGGCTTTCTTTGAAACCAACGAACGCACCGCGCGTTGCCGATCCGCGGCCGCAGCAGTTGGATCGATCGCTAGGCTGCGCAGCGATTGCAACGCTCGCGAGTCCCCGAACACGAGCGCCAGCTCAATCGCGGCCAGACGCACTGGAGCCGACGCGCTTTTATCCAGTTGTGCAAAGGCTTCCATCCAACTCTTTGGCATCGTCACCGAACGTTGGCCCTCCAAGCCTTTCAGCATGCCGGTAAGCAGATCTAACTGAAAGCTTTGGTCGCCGTTTTCAATAAGCTGTTTCGTCAACATTTCAAGGGCTAGTTTGGCTTGCGAATGCGAAACAGCGCGCCGCGCGATGTGGTTGCGAACCAATGGGATTTTTGCCCCGCGCGCGAGCTCCACGAAACTCGCCCAATCGCTATCGACGAGTGGTTCGATGGCATACCAGAGCATCAACGGTAAGTTCTGATCTGCCGCATCCTCTTCGTGTTGCAACAACGCTCGCGCGATCGCCCAACGTTTCTCAACTGGCAATCGTTGCAATGAGCTGGCTATATGCAAACGCGCATAGGCGGATCGCTCCGTCTCTGCAAGCGATGCAAAGCGTTGCAACTCCGTGGAACTCGCGTGCAAATCTTCGCAGAGCAAACGTATGGACCATGCTCGAACATAACCGCTTTCATGACTTAGTTGTTGAAGTAGAAATTCATCGTCAAGTTGACCGATCGCATGTAAGGTCCATAGAGCTCGCAACTTTCGAGGAACTTCGTCCTGTTCGTTAAACATTTTCAGCAATTCGGCTCGCACTGTGGACATGTCTTGACCAGCCGCGGCTCGCTCTTGAAGAACTCTGCGCGAATGACGGACATGCCAGTCGTTTTTATGTAAGTGCAATTCCACTAATCGCTGTGCAGAGAGCTGAGCAATATTCAACGGGGCAACATTTGCTGCCGATCGTTGCGGATCGCCATACGTGACTTTGAAGATGCGGCCGGTCTCGCGCTGCGTGTTGCGCACGCTGTGACACTCACCAGTGTCCGACCAGTCGCTGAAGAACACGCTTCCATCTGGGCCATACTGAATGGTCACACCCATATGCCACGGATCTTGAGAACGAATGATATCGGGGGCATGCGAAGCCACATAGCCAGAACCGCTGCGGCGCAGCACATCATTGTTCACCCGCTTGCCGTGAATGTTGTTCATAAATATCGAGTTGCGATACTTGTCGGGCCAATTGTCGCCCAGATAAACCATAGTGCCGCAGTGTGCATGCCCGCCACCCAAGACATCTTCTTCGGGGCTGCCAATCGCTTCATGAAAATCCGGCGAACCGAGATAGTGCAAGTGGTCAGCAATAGTAGCGATACGTTCATAGGCAAAGCGACTTGACTCGCGATTGCGCCAGGGCTCGTAGTGCGCACCATAGATCACATGAAACAGATGAGGATTGACACAGTTGGAAACAAACGCTTCGCCCACATCATCCCAATCAATGCCCCACGGATTCGTGGTTCCGTCAGCGTAGGGTTCCCAGATATGTTTGACGGGATGGTAACGATAGACACCGCCGTCAAACTGCTTGCGTTGTGCATCCGGCGTTCCGGGCCTGGCGATGCGCGAGTAATTCGTGCGGCCATGCGTGCCGTACAACCAGCCATCAGGTCCCCACGCAAAACCGTTGGCCAAGTTGTGACTGTTCGCGTGATTACCAAAGCCATCCAGCAACACTTGGGGATTGCTATCCGGAACATCGTTTCCGTCACGATCGGGTATGAAATAAAAGTTAGGAGGTGACATGACCCACGCCCCTCCAAAACCAACTTCGATCCCCGTCACATAATTCAGTTGATCGTAGAACACGGTTCGGCGATCGAAACTTCCGTCGCCGTCTGAGTCCTCGAGAATGAGGATTCGATCCCCAGGTGTATCGCCATGATTGGGATAGTTGTAAGCCTCCGCGACCCACATCCGGCCTCGGTCATCGAAACAGAATCCCACTGGCTGCTGCACATCAGGCTCGGCCGCGAACAGGGTCACCTTAAAACCTTCCGGGACAATCATCGACTTCGCAGCTTCCAGGGGCGGCATGGGCCCGGTCGATTCCTGAGCCGACAGATCTGCGGACGTTATCCCGTGAAGACTTAGCAGGGCAGCGACCACTGTCGCGAAAATCCACCGCTTCGGCATCAGAATTCGGGGCCTAAACAGTCGTTTACCAACCCACTTCAAGCCAGGCAGCGAGCGTTCCAGAAGCATACTTTCCAACCCACAAAAACGGTTCCAATAAGCGAAACAAGGCGCACGAACAGCCCTCACATCACTATACACCGTTTAGTCAACGACGCTCAGTCGTAGTAATGGGAGTTCAAATTGCCTTACGCTGACGATTGTGTCATATTACTAGTCCACTCAGGATCGCGATTGCGGATCGGTAGCCCCACCCTAAGACTCGATGAAAGCAGCCGTAATGTCATCCACTCTGACACAGCCGCAGATCGCTCACGGCAAACATGATAGTTTTCTCCGATGGTGTTCGTCCGCGAGTTTATCGATGGGCTTGTCGGTCTGCGTTGTCGTTTCAATGCTCGCGATACATTCATTGTCCGCTGTGTCTGCTGAGCCCGCAGAACCTGCCGAGCCCGATGCGGTCGTGCTCAATTTAGACTTCGATGAGCAAGCTGCGAGTGAAAAACTTGCTGCGCAGCTAGTCGGTGAAGCAAAAATCGAAGCAACAGGCCCGAATGCGGAATCGTTCGTCGGCATGCCGGAGCGAAATCATGCGCTATCGTTCTCGAAAGCGGGCGCTCACTTGCGCATCCCAGACAACGAAGTCGACGGCTCCTTAGCGTTCAGCAATGGCGACGCAATTACTTTGGAAGCCTGGGTCCAACTGAAAGCGATCAGCAACGGCGCGAACGTTTACATCATCGGTAAAGGTCGGACCTACGAAGAGAAGACCATCGAGAATCAGAATTACGCCTTGCGTTTAACGGGTGCAGGCCAGGAAGCGAAAGTCAGTTTCCTCTTCGCGACGCAAGATCCAGAGTCCAACAAATCGATTTACCATCGCTGGACCAGCACGAGAGGGTTCGCAGCGGACGGCACTTGGCATCATGTGGCGATTAGCTACCAATTCGGTGAACCATCTAGCATTCAAGGCATCGTCGACGGTGAAACAACCAAGGGCAAATGGGATATGGGAGGCGAGACGAAATTGCCTCCCATTCATGATCAAGACTCAGTCTGGATTGGTTCGGCGCGCGGCGGGGATCCCGGTAACAGCTTGGTAGGTTCACTCGATGACATTCGAGTTTATCGAACGATCGTAAACTCGAGCGAATTAAAATCACGCCGCAAAGTCATCGTTCGCGTACCGACTTGGCCAAGCAACGCCGACGACAATCGCGTCACGATCACATTGCATCCAGCCGCGGGCAGTCACACCGCTTTTCCGGCTTTGGCACCGAAAGAAACGCTTCGATTAACAGTTCCAAAGCTCGCCTTGCATCGACTGCCTCTCCAGTACGAATCAGGCGGAATTCGCAAAGGCTGGAAGGGACCCGTGCTAATGCGTGCGTACACTCGTGTTGCATTGCCAAAAGGCGAAATGGAACTGCTGGTGCGGAGCCCCGGGTTGGCTCGTGTTTGGATGAACGGCGAAGTGGTTTTGTCGACACCGCCCCGACGTTTGAATCCCGACGCTCACCAACCCATGGTCATCTATGAACCCGATCTGCCCTGGTTGCGAGTGCCTCGCGTTGGCGATCATGAATCGCGAGCCGTAGTGACTGTGCTCGATACAAATTCACCGGTGGAATTAATTCTCGAGTCGCAAATCGGCTCCACATCCACCCGCGCTGAATTGGGCGAAACGCTGCTCGCCTATCGAGTCGGGGATCGCATGTTTTCGCTGGTGGGACCCGCTGGAACTGATGCACACGAGGTCCAGTTGGTCGATCAAGAATTTGAAGCCTATCGACAAAACGTCGAGCAAGATTTGCAGGGGCTGGATCACCAATTGCTCGCCGAAACAAGCGCTGAAGAAGACGCATTCTGGTCGCGTCGACACGAGCTGGCGAAGCAGTACCAAGCCACTCTGCCACCGCTGGTCGTGCCCGAATCGCATCCGAAGTTGGCGGGGCACACCGCCATCGATCGCTTGGTCAACGCGGGCTTCAGCGAGCAAGCAGTCGAAACGATCCTTCATCAACCTGAGTACGGCGTTATCTCCGATTGGGAGTTTTTGCGGCGCGCGAGTTTGGATGTCTTGGGCGTTCCCCCAACAGCCGATGAGATTCTTGCCTTTGAACAAGAGAATGCACCGAATAAGCGAACGAAGGCCGTCGAGCGAATGCTGCAGGATGATCGCTGGGCGGATCACTGGACCAGTTACTGGCAGGATGTGTTGGCAGAAAACCCGAACATTCTAAAACCCAGCTTGAATAACAGCGGTCCGTTCCGGTGGTGGTTGCATGATGCATTGCGATTGAACAAGCCGCTGGACCGCTTCGTGACTGAGTTGGTGCGCATGGAAGGCGACAGTCACGCAGGAGCCGCCGCAGGGTTTGAAATGGCTGCTGAGAATGATGTTCCTATGGCTGAAAAAGCTCATATCCTCGGCAGCGCTTTCTTAGCCGTCGATATGAAGTGCGCTCGTTGCCACGACGCACCTTACCATCCATGGAAACAAGCGGAGTTGTTTCAAGTTGGCGCGATGCTCAAGCGACAAACGCTCGAAGTACCTCCAACCAGTAGCGTACCCAAAGAGTTCTTTGATCGTAAAGGTCGCGAATCGCCCATCACCCTGACCTTGCATCCCGGCGATAAAGTCGATCCAGCTTGGCCGTTCTCCGCATTCAAGGAATTCGGTGAGGGTCCCGTCGATGCGGAACTGCTCGGCCGAACCGACTCGACCCGCGAACAGTTGGCAGCGTACCTAACGCGCGCTGAAAACCGTCGTTTTCCCCAAGTCATCATGAACCGTGTTTGGACAAGATTGATGGGCTGGGGCTTGGTCAGCTCACTCGACGATTGGGATGAAGT
>JANPLP010001017.1:0-8467 GCA_031426595.1 Planctomycetia bacterium
GTCGCTCAAATCACGCCCTTCGCAAAGCCTCAGGGCGTGCCACCCAAATACGAACAACTCAAAAATTCAATGTGGACGAAGCACTACAGCCCTAGATTCGCCCCCGGCATTCGTCCTTCAGGATTAGTCCTTCGGGATCAGCTTGCTGAGATAGGGCAGAGTTTCAGGCAAAACCTTGACCCCAGTGCTCAGCCGCAGCGGTACCGACGCACCGATGTCAAACTCGCATTGCACAAATGAAGCTTGCCACCCCTTCTCCGGCGCTACCAAATCCACTTCGAAAATGCCGTCCCCAACTTCCTTCAGCTCCTTGGACTGATAAGCCCGCCCGATTGTGTCGACTCGGAAGTCCCGTGCGTCCGCGTTGACCGCTTGCCACAGCAAAACACGCTTCGGTTGCGTTTTGCACTGCACGCTCAACCGATTTTTGCTGTCAAATTTCCAAGTGAACTCGGGCCGGGGAGTGTTGTTCACAATGCAATGATGAAAAGCAATCAATGTTTCATGCGCGTTTGAGTCCTTGAGCGAGTGCTCGGTGTTCGGTACATAGCACAAGTGCTTTTCGCCAGGCAACTCACCGAAATAAAACTGCGACGAGTCCGGGCAAAAGAACTGATCGCCCGTCGCATTGATGATGCACTTCGGCATTGTAAAGCGGTCGCGGTACGCAAATGGATCTTCTAACTGCAAAAGCTTCAGGTAGTTATCGGACTCTCGGCGTTGCATGATGCGATGATCGACGTACTCCGAAATCGCCGGAGCCCAAAATCCATACGCCGCGTAATGATGCCGCATCGACACGTCCATGTTCAGTACGTCGATGACCAATGGTGCGATCGCAACCACGCGTTTGTCAACGGCCGCCGTCATCCAAGTTGTCCAACCGCGTTTGGAACCACCCGCAATCACAAATTCGTTCACCTTCAGCTTGCCGCCCGCGTCGCTCGCCATGAAAGCTTCGACGGTGTCCATCGCCCGCACCACAGCTTTGGTCATCGGCCCTCGCGCCGGCCAGCGATCATCGCCAGTCTTGATAAATTGGTCCCAGGTGTACCCAATCAAGTCATCTTCCACTCGCGGCTTGCCATCACCATGAAAGATCAACGGCTGGTTAGGCACCTGCTTCAATTCAGCCACCACACTTTTCGTTCCCACCGCGACCGCAGCCACGCGTGCATCCAAGCCCTTGGGTGGTTCGCTACCATTGCCACCGCCGCCAATGAACATCATCGACTTGTTGGTCGTGACACCTTTCGGCTTGAAAATGGTCAACCAGTGTTGCCAAACCGGACGGTTGACTTCGTCCGGCTTTAGCCACGTTTGACTCTTTAAATCGATTACAAAGAGGGTCCCTTCGGGCGTCTCTTGGCTACTCACCAAATCCCAGTGATAGCTGTCGTCCGGTGCGGCCACGTAGCGATCAATTGCAGTCAGCTCTTTGTTCAGCGGCGTTTTCACAGCTGGGTTTGGATCCGCTAGCTTGCCATCAAGCACCGCTTGCTCTTGCGCTTTACTGAAACTGCAGCAAGCGAGACTCGCCGCCAGTACTCCAGCCACACTCCACTTAGAAAGCGGCCGATACAAGGTCGCAAGACAGCGCGTCACAGGCACACGCAGAACGAACTCAGAGAGGACCAACATAAAGCAGCTCCAGTAAAACTCGGTTTCCGCCTAAAGGCCGCGAGAGCTCGCGACCTCCACTATGATGAAATCAACTTCGATAAGCTTAAAATATCTGCAGAGCACTCCGTGTTGGTCTTTAAATCAACTGACTCCTACTACAAATCGCGCGAACCAAAGTCACCTGACAAAACATGTGCGAATGAAACTCAACAGTTCTGCAGCTTCCAACCGCCCAGTTTAAGCATCAACCTTCATCGCCTGCACGCAGCGCCGGTGTAATCAACAGCGAATGTTCGCAGAACTCGTTCGGCTTGAAATACAACGCTAATTCTCGCGCCGCGCTTTCGGGGCTGTCCGAGGCGTGTACCAGATTCATCTGCCTTGAACTCGACAAGTCCCCGCGAATGGTCCCTGGAGCTGCTTTGATGCCGTTCGTCGCCCCCAACATATCGCGAATCATCTGAATCGCTTCTAGTCCCTCAACGGCCAAGGCAACAATTGGAGCCGATGTGATGAACGCTTCCAGACTTGGGTAGAACGGCTTGGAAACGTGCTCAGCGTAGTGCTGCTTCGACAACTCAGGCGAAACTCGCAGCATCTTCATGCCGACAATGTTCAAGCCTTTAGCTTCAAACCGCGAGATCACTTGCCCCATCAGCCGTCGTTCCACACAGTCAGGCTTTAACAAGACTAGGCTTCGTTGCATCATTTCAAATCGTTCTCCGAAAATTAAGTCCAGTTGAGCTCATAAAGCTGAGTAAGAAGCTGGCATCTTATCGATCTTGGCGGTTTTAACCAGTCCATTCGCCAACCTGCGGACCAGCCCAAACACCAGCCCGACCGAGCCGGCAACCACCCTCCAACTCGCAGTTGCTCAGCCCTGCAAACGGTGCGCATGAGCCATGGCGTCTTCGGCCATCTGAATATAGCGACGGTCCTGTGTACCGGCGAATACGCGTTGATAGGTGACGCTCATAGCCGTGTAATTAAAGGGCTCTTGCGGTTCCAGTTCACAAGCTTTTTGACCGTGCAAAATGGCTTGTTCGTACTTCCCCTGCAACGTATAAATCCGTCCCAAAGTGAGATGCGTGAGCACATGGTTCGGGTCTTCTTGCAAAATCTCCTGCAGGAGCGCAACCGCTTCGTCGTTCTTGCCAGCATCCTTGAGCTTCTCGGCTTCGTTGTATTTCTGGACTATTTCGCTCATGGTTTTCTCTGATCTAGGGGCGGTCGGGTGGGAGGAAAAAGAGGTCGCGTAAAAATGAAAACGCCTGAAGCTCATCACTCCAGGCGTTTTAATTGTAGCGTAACTAACTGTTCGCGAAACAGACCGCGAATTACTCGCGAGGTCGAATCACGCCGGTCAAACCAGCGTAATCAACTCGGTCGTCTCGGTGCCACAGCGGTTGACCGCGCTCAACTCGGCGACGCAAAATCTCAATCTTCTCAGCCGAGCCCGCAGGTGCATCGGTAGGGAAGAACAGGTCATTCACTTCAGGATCGAAATCCTCGTCATGACCATACTTCAGAATGGCTTCGAAAACGTTCTTGCAAACATCACCCATTAGGCACCTCGAATGGAAAATGGAACTGTGTGTTAACTGTATATCAATTGTGCGGCTGAAGCCGCGCGTACGGCAAATTGGTCAAATCCCACCGCGTATCCATGGCAATCGGCTGAAGCGAGCTTCAATGTTGCCAAACTGCGACACATCTGGTGGCCACCGGTCAAATCATCCTTCGAGCGTCAAAGCTAGTGACATCCACTGAAATCAACTTGTTCGATCTCTTTTTTCACTGCGCCCACATTGCAGGATCTCTACGTTACACAAGCGTGCCGGACAAAAGTCTGCCCGAAACCAATTCACTTGAAAACTCGGCCCACTTGGTAACTCGTCGCGAAGCCTACTCCGCGTACCTGCAATCTCTCGGTGTACAACTTTGATGACCCACGCAACAGGCTTTCGCCTGCTAACTACCGACCAGATTATTAACTCGCAATTCACAAAGTCAAGCTTTTTCTTCGCAGGAATTCGAGTTCCGCGGTGCTATTGACAAATCGCCGCAGGGGCAAGTCCCGCAAGGATAACTGGGCAAGCTGGCCGAACCTTTTGGTTAAAGCTACCTCTAACGTTCTCGATCCGCGAAATGTGCGATCCGGCCCCCTTGTCGCCCATCAACGGCAGTTGAGCGAGCATCCGAGAAATCCTCGTCGCGTCACCCCAAATTTCAGTGGTTTCCACGCGCATCGAGCACCCGCCATTGGACACTTTGTGAGTTCGCAAAATTTTTCTGCGACCCTCTGACTTACCCAGTTGTTATCAGCCTGCGAACTGCCCCGCTTTATCCGTGCACAGTAAACATTACGTAGTCCGCTTGAACTTCAGTCAGTACCCGAGTTGCACCGCCGGGCCACGCAACTTCGATGCGAACAGTCCATGCATCATTCGTCGACTCGCCGCAGTACCTTCCAAACTTACTGCAGACCGAGCACGCCAGTGCTTGCTGGTAGTGGCGACAACAGATTTTGAGAAATCCGATGGGCTGGATCGTGAACTAAATCGCCCAACCAAACAATCCGTTCAGAAATCATTTGAACTCCGCAATCGTAGTATCCGCAAAGCGAGCGACCTCACAGGCGCAATAGCCTTTGAGATTCGCAAAGTTGTGTATGTTGATGCTGCCTCCTCATCCCCGTCACTCACGACCAGCACTCACGCGGAGAAGTTAACATGTCAGGCTTGATGGATCTCATTTCACAACATGTCGGCAAAGAACAGATCGACCACATTGCCAAACAAATTGGCGCAACTCCCGAACAAACCGAATCCGCCGTCAGTCTCGCAATTCCCACGCTGCTCGGCGCTGTCGCTCGCAAAGCGGACAGCAATGAAGGTGCAACCCAACTGCATCAAGCTATCCAAACTCAGGACAGCGGCGGGATGCTCGGTCAACTCGGCGGACTGCTAAGCGGCAGTGCAGGATCCGCTATTACTTCAGCGCTCAGCCGACATGGCACCGGCGGAATGGGTGATCTCTTAGGCAGTATCCTCGGCAGTCGGCAATCCAAAGTGGAGCAGGGTATCGGCAAAGCCTCCGGACTCTCCGCCGGACAGATCGGGTCACTTCTAGCAATGCTCGCCCCGCTCGTTATGGGAACGCTCGGTAAAGCCACGCAAGCCAAAAACATGGATGCCGACGGACTCGCCGGCATGCTTCGCCAAGAAAAACAAACAATGGAAAAACAAGCTTCAGGGGGACTGCTTTCCGGTCTGCTGGATCAAGACGGCGATGGCGACTTCGATTTCCAAGATATAATGAAAATCGGTATGAAGAAGTTGTTTGGTCGCTAGGCTTGCGGTCGCTATTAGGTAGACGCACACGCCTTGAGAGCGGCGCCTCCCTAACCACCCAAGCAGATCGCTCGATGACTCCCAGTAACCCAATCGAGAACAACGCAGCCGAGAACAACGCAGCCGAGAAAACCGCAGCCGAGAACCTTTGCGATCCAGATGATGCACCCAATGCCGCCGTCGTCATCTGGGATGGGAAATGCAATTTTTGCCGCGCCCAAGTGGAACGATTGCGACGGTTCGATTCCCGGCAACGCCTAGCCTACCTCAGCCTTCACGATCCGCGCGTTGCCCAACGCTACCCCGACCTTAGCTTCGACCAGCTAATGGAGCAAATGTGGGTGGTCGCTCCCGATTGTCCAAAACATAACCGCCGGAAATATGGCGGCGCGGACGCAGTGCGTTTCCTCAGCCGCTATCTGCCGCGATTGTGGTGGCTCGCTCCCGCCATGCACCTTCCGTTTGCGATGCCGCTGTGGAGGTGGCTCTATAAAGTTGTCGCCAACCGGCGCTACCGTTTAGCTGGCGCGAACTGCGACGGCGGAACTTGCCAACTACACCTGCGAACCGCTTCCAGCACTGCTAAAACTCAGCCGAAGTAAGCCACCGCGTTTTCAAACAACGTTCGACCTTCTCCGTGCTCGGGCTGAACTTGGCGCCGCGTCCAAAACGGGTGATGAGTCGCTTCAAAATGGCGTTCCGGATGCGGCATCAATCCAAACACCCGTCCCGAGGGATCCGAAATCCCAGCCACATTGTACTGAGCTCCATTCGGATTGTCGGGAAAGGCAAGCGATTCATCCGACGTGCTGCCATCAGCCGCACAGTACCGCAGCCCTAATTGCCCAGCCGCCTTCAGTTGCTCCGTAGTCGCCAAGTCCCGAACGGCAAACCGCCCTTCCGCATGCGCCATCGGCAGATACATCGTGTCGATACCACGCAAAAACACACTATTCGAATCGACGTTTTTCAGGTGTACCCACCGGTCTTCAAATCGAGCGTGCGAGTTGAGCGCCAACGTCGCCGGAGGAGTGTCTTCTTCGCCCGGAAAAAAAATGCCCAACCGCATCATCACTTGAAAACCGTTGCAAATGCCCAGGACCAATCGATCTTCGCCCCGAAACTCGTTGATCAAATCAACGAGATGCACTTTCATTCTCTGCGCGAGAATTCGCCCAGCCGCAATGTCGTCTCCATAGCTGAAGCCACCAGGCAAACACAAAATCTGACACGAATTGCCTATCTCGGGCGACTCGATCAACTGGTTAATGTGAACACTCGTGACCGACGCGCCAACCGCTTCAAATGCGTAAGCGGTTTCAATGTCGCAGTTCGTTCCCGGAGCTCTAAGGAGGAGCACTCTCGGATTCGCCATCAAACTTTTCCTGTGCCGCTTGGTGTGGCTGTTGCCTAGACAATCGCGGCAAAATCAGCGCCGCATCGAAGGCTCTCCAGCCTAACAAAGTCGCGAAAAGCTGAAAGGGGCTCAGCCCAGATGCGCCTACTCCGCTTGACGACGGAGCAATAATCCAAACGATTTGTCAATGACTCTCACCGATCCAGCCGCCCCTTCAGCTTCTCTCGATCAAAGCCGTCGCCCATGTCCGACCCAGCGCCTTTCGATTCTATTTTGTTGGTCTCCTTCGGTGGTCCCGAAGGACCCGATGAAGTGCTGCCGTTCCTTGAAAATGTCCTCCGCGGCAAAAACGTCCCCCGCGAACGCATGATGGAGGTCGTCGAACATTACCAACACTTCGGCGGCGTCAGCCCCATCAATGCCCAAAACCGAGCCCTCATCGCCGCCCTCCGAAGCGAACTCGATGCAACCGGCATAAGCCTTCCAATCTATTGGGGAAATCGCAATTGGCACCCGATGCTCGCCGACACTTTACGCGAAATGAAAGCGGATGGTCGCCAGCGTGCAGTAGCGTTCTTCACCAGCATGTTCAGTTGCTATTCCGGTTGCCGCCAATACCGCGAGAACATCCAAGTCGCTCAACAGGAAGTCGGCGAAGGCGCCCCAGCCGTCCAAAAGGTTCGCAAAGGCTTTAACCACCCGCTATTCATCGAAGCCCAAGCTGACCTCGTGCGTCAAGCCCTTGAACAGATCGATGCGCCGAAGCGCTCCGCAGTGAAATTGCTTTTCACCGCTCACAGCATCCCCATGTCCATGGCCGACAACAGCAACTACGTCAAACAACTGAAAGAAGCCGCCCGCTTAATTGCTGCGTCAGTGACCTCAACCAGCGGCTCCACGAACAACGCTGAAAACTGGGAACTCGTTTTCCAAAGTCGCAGCGGCCCGCCTCAGCAACCCTGGCTCGAACCCGACGTGTGCGATCGTATCGAGCAACTCGCCGCCGAAGGCGTAACCGATGTCGCCGTCATCCCGCTGGGCTTTGTCTCCGATCATATGGAAGTCCTCTTTGACCTCGATACCGAAGCCAAAGACACTTGTGAGAAATTAGGGCTCGGCATGATACGCGTGGCGTCCGTTGGAACGCATCCTCTGTTTGTCAAAATGATCGCCGAACTCATCCGCGAGCGCATCGAAGATTGGCCCACCCGCGCCGCCGTTGGCGATCTACCCGCCAGCCACGACGTCTGCCCCGTCGACTGTTGCCTCTACCCCCAACAACGCCGCCCCTAACAACGCCGCCCCTAACCCATCCCCAGCAGGCCGTCGCCAGTAGGCCGGAACAAGCAACGCGCCGTTCCGGCAACGCACGCAGAAACGTAGGCCGGAACAAGCAACGCGCCGTTCCGGCATCAACCCTGATCTCCGCTGAACGGACAGGTTAGGTGTTTCTCGCTTTGCGCCGAATCGCCCTTTTTAACGCTCGTCGCCCTACGCTACATCTTCGTTCGGCAAAACTTCCACATGCTCAGAGTGCTCTGAATGCTCTGGATGCGCAAGCCCGCCGTTCAACACGCGGCCCGCGGTGGGTAATTGTTCTTGCCAATTCTTCTCAGGCTGACGCTTCGGTAACGTTCCGCTCAGCACATGCAACTCATGACCCTCGCGATCCAACCGACCCGCGTGCCGTGCCGGCAATCTTACATGGACTTCCAAGTGATCATCGTTGTACTGCTTACTGAGAACATCGCCCACTTTCGTCAACCAAGCTTGGGTCCGCCCATCTGAAAGCGGCAACCGCATGCTAATCGTTACGAAATCTTCGCTGAGCATCGAACTCACATGCGACGAAAGCTGAGCGAGACCGATTCCTGACTTAGCACTGATCGCAATCGAATGCGGATAACGATTCTGCACGACCTGCAACCGCTCTTCTGCTCCCGGCACATCAATCTTGTTCACCACCAACACCGTCTGCTTCTCATCGATCTCTAGATCGTGCAGCACTTTGTACACAGCCGAAATCTGATCCAACACTGATGGATTGCTCGCATCGCAAACGTGTAACAACAAATCCGCCTGACGACTTTCCTCTAACGTCGCGCGGAAACTCGCTACCAAATGGTGAGGCAAT
>JANPLP010001018.1:0-6529 GCA_031426595.1 Planctomycetia bacterium
GTTCGCGTTTTACTAGCACGCTCCCCAACAGGCTTGGCCGAATCGAGTTCACTTCAGTTACGGACTGCTCATTCTCCTCCAGTTGCTCTCCACCTTTTTCTGTTGAAAACGCAGTTACCTTCGGATACGGGGCGGTAACGATTTCCCCGATCAGGACTTTCACCAGACTATTCAATCGCCTTCACAGGCGCACTAGCGGAATGCGTTAGCATTTCGAACGATTTACGTGAAAACATCGCGACCGGAGCGACGAAACGCTAACGCGTTCCGCTACGAAAAGCAGAGCACGCTAAGCAATTTGCCTGTAGCGGAATGCGTTAGCATTTCGAACGATTTACATGGAAACATCGCGACCAGAGCGACGAAACGCTAACGCGTTCCGCTACGAAAAGCAGAGCACGCTGAGCAATTTGCTGTAGCGGAATGCGTTAGCATTTCGAACGATTTACATGGGAACATCGCGACCAGAGCGACGAAACGCTAACGCGTTCCGCTACGAAAAGCAGAGGGCTTAGATTATAATCTCGCCATTCACTCACCATTCAGCAGACAGTTGTCCATGCAGCTCCCGCCTCCAATTGACCCGAACCATCCGTCGCTTCATTTTCGCCGCTTGATGTTCTTGCGAGGTCCGAATCTCTGGTCCCGCAACCCCGTAATGGAAGTTTGGGTCGACTTGGCGAATCTCAAAGACTGGTCGAGCGAATTGATTCCGGGCTTCAACGAGCGCTACAAAGCTTGGTTGCCAACAGTCATCGAGCATCGTTGCAGTGTCGGCGAGCGAGGTGGATTTTTTCAGCGGCTCGATCGCGGCACTTATTTGGCTCACATTCTCGAACACACTGCGCTGGAACTCCAGACGCTGGCTGGTTGCAACGTGGGGTTCGGTCGAGCTCGCGAAATGAGCGAAGAAGGGGTTTACAAAGTTGCGGTTCGCTATGAAGAAGAAACCGTCGGCGAGCAATGCTTACTGGCCGCGCGGGACCTTCTTCTGGCGTGCGTCTACGATTTGCCGTACGACGTAGCAGCCAAGATCAAAGAGCTTCACGAACTGGCTGATCGAAGATGTTTGGGGCCGAGTAGCAAAGCGATCTTGAACGCCGCCATCGCTCGGAACATTCCGTACCGACGGATGAGCCAAGGGAGTCTTGTGCATTTGGGACATGGTTGCAAACAGCGACGAATTTGGACGGCGGTCACCGATCGTACCGGTTCCATTGCTGAGGCGCTCGCCAGCGATAAACAGATGACTCGTCAGTTTCTTTCCGCAGTCCATGTTCCCGTCCCCGAAGGTCGTTTGGTCGCAGACGAATACGACGCTTGGGTCGCAGCTCAAGAGATCGACGGCCCCGTGGTCGTCAAGCCACGCGATGCGAATCATGGCCGCGGCGTTTTTGCGAACTTGACCGAGCAGAGCGAGGTTGTCGATGCTTATCACGAAGCCAAGAACGAAGGGAGCGGCGTGATGGTGGAACGATTTATTCCAGGTATCGAACATCGCGTTCTGGTCGTGGGCGGGAAAGTCGTGGCAGCAACATGCGGTCGGCCTGTAAGTGTCATCGGCGACGGCCAGCATTCGGTGGTCGACTTGATTGAGTTGCAAGTGAACAGCGACCCGCGCCGGGGGGACACCGAGACGCAACCGCTATCGCCGATTACCATCAGCCCTGGGCTGATTCTGCTTTTGCGGCAGCAGAAATTGCAACTGGAATCGGTTCCGGAAGAAGGCCGCGAAGTCACGATTAAGCGGCACGACAACTTAAACGAAGATGTCACCGATCGCGTTCATCCGGACGTCGCGCAGCGTGTGATCCTTGCAGCAAAAACCATCGGTTTGGACATAGCTGGAATCGACTTGGTTATCGAAGATATTTCCCGGCCGATGGAAGAGCAGCGAGGCGCGGTAGTCGAAGTAAATGCTGGTCCCGGTCTGCTGATGCATTTAACGCCCAGCATAGGTCAGCCTCGACCGGTTGGCGAACATATCATCAATCACATTTTCGGCATGACCGAGGACGCTCGTATCCCGATCGTGTGCGTTGCAGGTTCCCATGGCAAAACGGCTGTAACGCGCACCGTGCATCGCATTCTGAAACAGCACTACAGCAACTCTGCTCTGGCCGACAGCTTGGGTATCGAGATCGGAGACTGGCAAGCGGCGAACATGCCGAGCGATGATGCATCCAGCGCTCGTGACATCTTGACAAATCCCGATGTCACCGCCGCAGTCTTCGAAGCGGGCATTGAAAGTATTTTGCGTGATGGATTGGGGTTCGATAAGTGCGATGTCGCAATCGTTACGAACTTGACGAACATCGATCACGGTGGCGAATTCGACCTGTGGAGTGAAGAGAAAGTGTTCGCGGTCGAGCGGACGCCGGTTGACGTTGTTATGGAACGCGGCGCTGCTGTTCTTAATGCTGCCGATGCCCAGGTCATGCAGATGAAGCCGCTGTGCAAGGGTGACGTGATTCTGTTTGCCGTCGACGATGGCTTGGAGAGCCTCACCCAGCATTTGGCGGATGGCAAACGAGCCGTATTGGCGGCGGAAAATGCCATCTGGCTATGCACGGGCGATCATCGCGAATGCGTGATGACGATCGACTCGCTGAAAATTTCCAGCGACTTTCAACTCGAGAATACGCTTCCCGCAATTGCCGCCGCTTGGCATTTAAAGATCCCCACGGAACGGATTATCGCTGGAGTGCGGCCCTAAGTTTGGCTGCAACCTAAAGCCAGGTTCCGTTCGTTACCGTATACAGACCGGCGACCTCTCACCGCCTGTTTCGCATTGCGGGCTTAGCAGTTAACTTAGAGCCTATCCGAAAAAAGGTCTCCTTCAGCTTCGTCACTCCATGATTTGAAAAGAACCGCAATGTCCTTCGCAATTGATCTTCGCAGCGATACGGTCACTAAGCCTTGCCAAGCGATGCGGATGGCGATGGCTTCCGCTGAAGTGGGCGATGATGTTATCGGATCAGATCCAACGGTAGAGGCTTTACAGGACTACGTCGCAGAGCTGCTCGGTAAGGAAGCGTCGCTGTTCATGCCCAGTGGATCGATGACCAATCAGATCGCGATTCGGCTGCACTGCCAACCCGGCGATGAATTCCTCTGTGAATCCGACTGCCACGTTTATAACTACGAACAAGCCGCGTTCGCGCAGCTCAGTGGTGTCGTGGCGCGGACCATTCAAGGCCAATTCGGAGTGCTGGAACCCGCACAATTGCTGGGAAAAATTCGCCCAGCAGGTGATCACATGGTGCAAACGCGATTGGTTTGCCTTGAGAACACTCACAATCGCGGCGGAGGCACGATCCAGCCGCTGGGAAATGTCGACGCGATCTGCGCCTGGGCGCACGATAGCAACTTAGCGACCCATCTCGACGGTGCTCGCCTGTTCAATGCTGTGGCGGCCACGGGTATCGACGCCAAACGCTGGTCGCAAGGTTTTGATTCGGTCAGCGTTTGCTTTTCGAAAGGACTCGGTGCTCCGGTCGGCTCGGCGCTCGCAGGAACGCGCGAGTTCATCCAACGCGCGCGTCGAGCCCGTAAGCTTTTCGGTGGCGGTATGCGTCAAGTTGGAATCCTGGCTGCGGGTGCGTTATTCGCTGTGCAGCGTAATTGCGAACGCTTGAGTGAAGACCACGCTAACGCGGAGCTGCTAGCCGAATACGTGCAGCGGTCTCCGGGCTTAAGCCTCGATCCGCATCCAGAAACGAACATCATCGTCGTGAAGATTGATCCTTCGCTTGGCAACTCCGCCTCACTGGCGAAAGAGCTTGCTGCAGAAGGGATCGGCGGATTGCCATTTGGTCCGCAGCACATTCGCTTCGTGACGCATCTTGACGTAAGCCGCGCGCAAGTCATGCGAGCCGGCGCAGTGCTTGAGAAGCTCACCAGTGCCGTCCGCACGTAGTGTTATGCACTCTTCGGACACCATCAGTTCGGTCGCGAATGTTTCGTCGTGAACAGGCCGTAGCGGAATGCGTTCGCATTTCGAAATGCGTTAAAACCATTCACTCGCTGGCGCTTCGAGCTTGTATTGAATGATTTTCCTTCGGCGCCGGGTCGAGTATTGACCGTAGCGGGATGCGTTAGCATTTCGAACCGGATCAAAACCATTCACTCGCTAGCGCTTCGAGCTTGTATTGCACGCAGTCAGTCACCAACAGTCGGTCGTGAATGTTTCGTCGTGAACAGGCCGTAGCGGAATGCGTTCGCATTTCGAATCGGATCACAACCATTCACTCGCTAGCGCTTCGAGCTTGTATTGCACGCAGTCAGTCGGCATCAGCCTATGTTGCCCTCAACGCAGCGTCCAGAAATTAGAGCCGTCGAACATTCAGTGGGTGGCACCAATTCATTCCTCACTAATTGCGTCGGTTTGCCACACGTTAGAGCCGTAAGATTTCCGGTTTCCCGCAGGACCTCTACTGAAACCTAAGGGTATTGTTTTTTCCAAAAGGCCTCATTTAAGCCGCACTGAATAAGGTGTCGCCAGAATTATTTAAAAAATCTGCGGAATTCATTTGTAAAAAGAAAATGAAATCTTAACATAAGCCGCTGACAGCTCCCTTTTGTTGAGGCTCGCGAGGCCTTGTTCTGTACATCCTTCCTAGCTGTGTGACCTTAGGAGGCCTAGAGCACAGGTTGCATACATGTGCGCAGTTAAGAGGTAGGGTTTTTAATTTTTCTATCCTCTGTTTAAAGGTGTCTACATGAGATTTGAGTTGGTTCGCATGGGACGTCGCCCGCGGATTGCTGCGTTCACACTCGTTGAATTGTTAGTCGTCATCGCCATTATTGGCATCTTGGTTGGATTGCTGTTGCCAGCTGTTCAAGCGGCCCGCGAAGCCGCCCGACGTACTCAGTGCGTCAATAATTTAAAGCAGCAAGCGCTTGCGCTTCACAATCACCACGATACTTTCCGCCGTTTTCCATCCGCGCTCCAAGTCGGTTTTCGCGCTTCTGGTGCAGGGTGGTACACCTCTTACAAGTATCCCCGCGCACCTGCCGGGCATGCTGCTAACGGGTACCCAAACGAAGGTGCCTTCTGGAGTTGGATGGCAAGAATTGCTCCATTCATTGAGCAAACCAACCTCTACAACGCGATGAACCGAACTCCTAGCGGAGTGGGTTGGCCATGGTGGCAACGACCCAACGGTTTGGATATCAACGCGCAGCTTTGCCCCACATTCGTCTGTCCTTCCGATGCACGCGGAGGATCGAAGTGGGTCAGCGGCCCTGACTCAGCAGCCTTGACCTCTTATCTTGGTGTACCGGGTCGAAACCAATTCCAGGAAGCCAATGGTCAGGATGGGATGTTGTTCGTCAACTCAGGTGTAAAGATGGGGCATATTACTGATGGCACCAGTAACACAGTGATGGTAGGCGAGCGTCCACCGTCCAGCAATCTCGAATATGGTTGGCAGTGGGCTGGCGCAGGGGATGATCCCGTTTTCGGAACCTCGGACGTAGTTCTGGGTGTGTTGGAACGTCAATATGTCCCAACTGCTGTTCCGGACTTTTTCCGGCCAGGAGCCATTCAGGATCCGAATGATTTGCATCGATACCATTTCTGGAGCTTGCATCCAGGGGGTGGAAACTGGGCGGTTGCAGATGGCAGCGTCAGGTTCTTGTCCTACTCCGCAGGTGGGCCTCAGGCACAAACAACAACACCTGTTCGACCGCTCACCGTGCTAGAAGCAATGGCGACCCGAGCAGGCGGCGAAGTTTTCGAGTTGCCGGATTAGCGAACGAGAACTCATCGTTTCTTCTTGGCCTGCTCTCATGCTTGAGAGCAGGCTTTCATTCGATTTGTCACTCTGGAATTTTTGTGATGCTACGTTATTTGATTGGTAACTTCGTTCTATTGTTAGCTCTTTCGCTAGTTGGATGTGCTCCCGCAGAAGTACAACCTCCGCCTGATACGATTCCTACTATCCTTCCTGGTCGGTCAGCGCCCGCAAGCGGTTCTCCAGCAGGAGGAGGGGAAGCCGCAAGTGGTCGGATACCTACAGCGCCGCGTTAAAATTGCGCCCCTCGATGGAAGCAGGTTTTCAACAGTTCACTATTTGACTAACGTCTAAGTTGCTTAACGTGCTCGCTACGGTTCGCGTTGTCGCAGCAGTTTGAGCACAGAAACTTAGAAGTCTTCTTGCACTTCCAGTTCGATAAAGTTTGTCGAACTGGAAGATCGCTTTTTACGGTCGATTGATTACTTCGAGTTATCCATCCGCCGCGCTTTCAAGCGGACTGAAGGGCTCTGTGTAACTGCGAGCATGAGGCTTGCTTGGCAACGAATTCGAAACTGGTTTCGCGAACTTAATCACTTCATATGCCAGTTGAGATCCACAGCTTGAGCGCGACCATAATTTCCTATGGCAGGTGAAACGCAGACTCCGCAGATGATGAACGCTTCAACCCAAAACGTACTGACTTGAAGCGCAGAAACCTCAGCCGTTGAAGGCTGAGGTTTCCCAAGGCGCACTTGCAAATAGTAATTCCGTAGGCTTACTCTACGGCG
>JANPLP010001019.1:0-4406 GCA_031426595.1 Planctomycetia bacterium
GCTGAGTCCAACTCTGGTTTAACACTCGAATTATCCAACCCAACGGAAGCCGCCAGCCCCACAAACTCGCTCGGAAATACTACCCAGCCAAGCACTGACAATAATGCTGGCACCGCCAGTAGCATACCGGCGCGGCTAACCAGCCAATCGACATCTTCGCCAACCGCCACAGCGAACTCACTTGGCAGTGCCACAACCGGAACCGTAGTGCCAACTAACTTGCAATACGCTGGTAAAACGATAACTCCGGAACTCGATCGCGCTGCACTGATCGCTACCTTCCGTCAATACGCATCCGCAGACATGAGCGCCACGCTAACGGATTCGGCTGCAAACCGATACACAGCGACAGCTCCGACTACCTCGACGCCTGGACAACAGTCGCCAGCCGGAGTTCCCACTTCGATGGTTGGGTACACTCAACCGTCAAGTCAACAGCAACCCGCTCAGCAACCTAACTACACGTTGCAATCGCCTACCACTTACAGCAGCACTAGTACGCAAGGCGTTTCATCGAGTCTGATTCCATCGGGTGCAACTTCATCGCAACCGTCACTGCAAAATCAACAACCGTACCAACAGCCTCAGATTCAGAACCAGTATCCGAACAGCCAACTCCAGAACACCCAATACCAAAACAACCAGTATTCAGCGGGGCAATACACACTCCCTCCGAATTCGCAACAGCCTCAGGCACTGCAGTATCAGGCGACACAGTTTCAATCGCCTCAGTTTCAAGCGACACAGTATCCCGCATCAAATTACTCCGCGCCGAATACTGGCATAACGTCGAGCACCGGCAACGGGTACTACATTCCTCCCACCACGCCAACGAATACCCAATCAAACCCGCAACCGAATATGCCAGCTAATCAGATCAGCTACCCGTCCTTGAAGTAACTCTTCAAGATGATCTCGCAGCAAACGCGTGGAATCGCTATTCATGCCGGTTAGTCACAATGAATTTCGATAAAATTGAATCGGAGCGTGCGTCATGCAAAACAGCTTGAATCAAGCCTTCATCCGTGCTTACGCGAAAGAGCGTGATGCCGTGCATGCGCAAGCTGCCCACGATGCCGCTGATTCGCAAGCCGCAGTGCAGCGAGCCAACGATGAGTTGATCATGCGGATCGACACGACCACTGTGGATATTCCGCACTCGCATCTGAACACCCGTAAACCCGAGCGCCAAGCAGTTGTTGCTGCGTCTGCCACGACACAAGCTGCCGCCGTGCAAACACGACCGCAACCTACCCAAGCTGACGAACTGCGAGCTTCAATAGCCGCAGAAATGCTTCGGGCTGGTGGCTGGCAGAGCGAAGAAATCGCTTCGCTCTCACCTATTACCTCGACGTTAGCACAAACGCCTGCAGCGGAGAAGCGCGCTCCGGTAGCCACCATCGCAGAGGACTCTGAACCTCGCCCTATGGCTTTCGAACGCGAACCTGTGATCGATTCTGATCGCGATTACACAGAATCTGCTGCAACGAAGTTCTACAGCCGCGAAGCGACCTCGAATCGCACTGCGCCACCTGACTTCATGCAGTACGTGAAGTCCGGTTCGATCGTAAGGCTCGACCAACCGTTTGCCCCCGCCGCGCCTGACGAGTCACTCCAGCCGGCAGCTAAGAAAGTGGCTCAGCCCGCCTCCAAGAAGCTTAGCGATACCGAAACAGGTTCAAACTCAGCGGCTCGAATGGTCGCTTCGACCCGCGATGACGTCGCTAGCCCGGTGAGCTTTACTCCACCAGCTTTCGCTGTGCACTCCGCAACTGCAGATTCAGTCAGAACTGATTACGCATCGACAATGGTCGCAGCGAGAAAAATGCGTTCAGAGACAGCCGCAAAGCAAGTTGAGCGTGAATTGCGACAAGCTAAAGTGCGAGTGTTCAATCCGATCTGGGAAGTTGACCAACTCCAGTGGCCCGAGGTGTGCCTGCAACTGATGGAGGCTCGCATGGACAGTCTCACGCATGTGACCAAGCACCTCAGCGACGCTTGCCAAGAAGGCTTACAAGTTCTAGCCGTCACCAGTCCCGAAGGGGGTGAAGGACGCACGACGGTCGCTTGCTGCCTAGCAATGCTGGCCGGTAGCCGCGGTATGAAAGTCGCGATCGTCGACGGCGATATCGAGAACCCGACACTGTGCCTGCAGACCAATTTGGAGATTGAAAACGACTGGCAATCCGCGATCCTTAATCACTTGCCGCTCGAAGAAGTATCGGTACATTCGATCGACGATCAGATCACACTCGTACCGCTGCTTAGCCCCGTTGACCAAAGCGAACTGCCGAACACCGACCAACGCATCGCTGACATGCTGATCGAATTATCCGAAAGTTTCGATCTGGTGATTATCGACGTGGGGCATATGAATTCGCCTGGCGGATTGATGTACTCATTGGCTGAACAGGGAATCATCAATGCCGCGATCGCAGTTGTCGACCATCGCAATTCATCCACTCAGCGAGTTGAAACTTGCATCCGTCGAATCCGCCAAGCTGGCGTGACATCGATCGGGCTCGTCGAGAACTTCGCAGCTTAATTCAACGTCAGCGATCATTCGCTTGTAGGACAACCGATCATGTATCAAGATTACTGGAAACTCAGCGATCGCCCATTCGAAAACCGTTGCGATTCAAAGTTCTACTATCCTGCCGAGACCCATCAAGCGGCCTTGCTCAAACTGCATTACGCAATTGAAAACCGTCGCGCCGCAGCCATGCTTTGTGGCCCCGGCGGAATGGGAAAATCGTTGGTCGTGAACACGCTGCAGCGTCAACTGTCGGACGAGTTCCGACCAGTGATCAACTTGGTCTTCCCGGCGCTCGATAGCCAACAGTTAATCCGTCATGTAGTCGACCAGGTTGATGGCCACGCGCAGGAATCTCAAGCCAATCGCGATTCGGCCAACGATCTTGCACGTTTCGAAAAGTTTCTGCGCGCGAACCTAAAAGCCAAACGCCATGCCGTAATCTTGGTCGACGAAGCTCATTTGCTTGAGCAAAACGGTTTACTCGAACCGCTTCGATTGCTGCTAAACATCGCCGCAAACGAATCGCCTGGCGAAGCCGCTTGGACCCTGGTCCTCGTCGGCCAACCGACGCTGCTCTCACACGTCGAACGCTACGCGCCGCTCGATGAACGCTTGTCCGTCAAGTGCATGCTCAATCGCTTTTTGCCAGAAGAGACGAGCGCCTACATTCAACATCGCATGCGCGAATCGGGTTCCAAAGCCGAATCGATTTTCGATATGGCCGCCATGGAACGCATTCACTTAGTTACGCAGGGTATCCCTCGACGCATCAATCGACTTTGCGACCTCGCTCTCATGGTCGGTTTCGCGGAAGATCGCCGCGTCATCACCGCCGACATGATCGACAGCGTCCACAGCGACCTAGCGTCGCCTGCGACTTTTTAGCAATAGGCTATTTTCCGTAGCGGAACGCGTTAGCGTTTCGAATTGCAATGGAGCTCCGGCAATGGAGCTCCGGCAATGGGGATTCACTCGCTGGCGCTTCGAGCTTGTATGCTGTCACCAAAAAAACTTAGCCCCCGTATCGAACCACGTTAGCGTTTCGATCCCATTTCAACTTCAATCCCCAATCCGCTCTAGCGTCTAGCCAACCAGTTTTGGTAGGGTCCAACGGCAACTGTACGGTCGATGGCATTCTGTCTGTCAAGATCGGCTGAAAAGTTGCTGGAGTGGTGCAACATGGCTCGGTCCCGATCGCGACGAACTCATCGAAGATCTGCATCTCAAACTGCAGCCAGCCTGCTCGCGCTCGCACTTCCAGCGCCTGTGCAGCGCGTCGCTGACACTCGACTCGGCCCGTTGTTGATGCTCGTCGGCGTTCCCACCGCCATCGTTGCTGGACTAATCAATATCAACTGGAACGGCGTCACACCCAGCCTATCGATTGATCAACAGCGGGCTACAGAAATTCGTAACGTGGCTCGCGATAAGTTCAATAACTTCGAGTCGCAAGGCGGGTTGCAGAATCTCGGGCAAGCGGCCACCGATCTTCTATCCCACGCTCAAGGATACGGCTCGCCCAATTACAACGCGCCCACTTACAGTCAACCGAACCCTTACAACCCCTCAGTGACTCGTAATCCTTCGACCGCGTTCCCTTCTACCCAACCCGCTACTCAGCGCACGCAGCAAACTGCACCAGTAAGTGCCCATCAGTATGCGCAGCAAGACTGGCGGAACTACACGCCAAGCACCGTCACCCAAAACCCAACTCAATACAGCGCAACCACAGGAATGCCCGGATACCCAACACAAACCCCGAATCAATCTTATTCACCCAGCGACACTCGCGCACTAAGCTATCAACAGCAAGAGCAGCTGTATCAGCAGCAACTCTATCAGCAGCAATTGCAACAGCAGCAGCAACAAC
>JANPLP010001020.1:0-1296 GCA_031426595.1 Planctomycetia bacterium
CCGAAAAGGCCATCCCAACTTCGCTGGGAGGCGTCGCACCTTCAAGATAAATAAGAAAGTAACCGGTGACTTGGCTCGAATCAAAGTCGCCCGTGGGCAAAATGACCCCTTCTTCATCGACGGGGTAAAAGCCCTTTTTGATCTGAGTAGACTGTGGATTTGAGTCGCTGCCGTCATAGTAGATCATGGCCACGGGGCGGCGATAAACGAGGTCGACGTTCACTTTGCCATCAGCGTTCTTTTTGACATAGGAGGCTCGCTGAACCCAGCTATGCGATTCGAAAGCGTGAGCGATCGTCGCGCTGGCTTGGGGATCTAGTAAAGAGAGTTGGCCAAGTCCGCCCGCTTTGAAAACCTCGTCGCGAATTTTTGAGCTGCGGATCCAAGTCGGTTGGGGAGTAGTGACTAAGTTGTCGAGTTTGATCGCGTAAAGGGCGGTGTCGAGATGATGAGCGCCCCAGTAATACCAAGCAAAGTAACCGAGGATTAGAAGCGGCGCAGCGGCGAACAACAACGCTCCGCCGGGGATGTAATGCATCCACTGCGAGAATTGCTGTAGCCCGCTAGGCTTTGCTTCCTTGTCCTTTGATGCAGCCAACCTTGGCAGCTCCTAAACGCGACTTCGCAATTTCTGCTTCACGGAAAAGTAAACTGAACAACCATTCAGCCCCCGTCAGCTACTCTTCTTACCAGATTCGTAGTTGTGACTGCAACGCGACTCCTGTCTTCAACTCCACAGCTCGTCGAACTTGCGCAATTAATGCTAGCACCTGATCGCTAGTAACGGCTCCTGAAGCGATGATGTAACCGGGGAATTGGGCGCTAAGAGTGGCTTCGCCGTCTGAAGCCCCACGCACGCCTGCGGTTTCGAACAGTTCAGCCAAGCTGACTCCATCCGGCTCTACGAACGCGAGCACGGTTCGCAGATCAGTTGAAGGTTGGTTGGCGCGTTTCATGATCCAACTGGCTTGCATTCTGCGCGTCAATTCGCTTTCACCGCCGACCTCTAACCGGAGTTCGATTGCGAGAACGATCGCGTCATCCAAATTGCTCCGGCGAAAAGCGAACTGCAAGCCGTTGGCTTCGCGTCGAGTGATTGTGCCATCTCGCAGCAGCACCGTGGCGGCTACGACACTGCTACCCAGGTCGTCGTGGATCACTCCTGAATTGCCAACGACAGCGCCGCCAACGGTACCTGGGATCCCGACGAGATGTTCCAGTCCTGCCAAACCGGCTCCGACCGTTCGGGATACCAAATGCCCCAATCGCCCGCCGGCGCCAGCCTTGACATCCACC
>JANPLP010001021.1:0-2405 GCA_031426595.1 Planctomycetia bacterium
TCGAACCACCTCAACCGCATTCACTCGCAAGCGCGTCGAGCTTGTACAACGTTCCGTCAATCATCAACCGCCCGTAGCGGAACGCGTTAGCGTTTCGAACCACCTCAACCGCATTCACTCGATAGCGCGTCGAGCTTGTACTACGTCCCGTCAATCATCAACCGCCGTAGCGGAACGCGTTAGCGTTTCGAACCACCTCAACCGCATTCACTCGCTAGCGCGTCGAGCTTGTACTACGTCCCGTCCATCATCAACCGCCGTAGCGGAACGCGTTAGCGTTTCGAACAACCTCAACCGAATTCACTCGCTAGCGCGTCGAGCTTGTACTACGTCCCGTCAATCACCAGAACTCTCTTCGATCTGGGCCGTCGATCATTTGTTAACGCCCATTTCGGTCAAAAGACCCTCGGCACCGTAGGCGACGCCGGTGATCCAAAGCACATAGCGGATGTCGACACCGATCGAGCGGCTGTAGTTGGTGTTCCAAGCAAAATCGTTAATGGTGGCTTCGAAACAACGATCGAAATTGACACCAACCAAATTGCCTCGACTGTTGAAGACGGGACTGCCTGAATTACCGCCTGTCGTGTCAGTATCGTACAGTATCGCTACGGGCACATCGTTCACCGCCCCACTTCGAAAACGCTGATCTGAACCCGAGCTATATTTTTCAATGACTGCGGCGGGTGTATCGAATGGCTCAAGTCCAGTCGTCTTCTCCAACACGCCGCGAAGAGAGGTGATGGGCATTTTGATAATAGCGTCAGCAGGCGAATAAGATCGGACTCGGCCGGATGTCAACCTCAGCGTACCGTTGGCATCAGGAACAAAATCGCGTGCAAGAAAAAGCTGCTTGACGTCGACGAGCGGCCCGTACAGTTGCCCGAGCCGACCCTCGCGAGCTTTATCGGTCTCGCGAGCTTTAAGATAAGTTGGATAAAGCTGAACAACTAGCTGCAACAGAGGATCCGTCGAGTTAGCAAGTTCAGTGGCCGATTGTTCAAGACAAGCTTCGATGAATGCAACGTCGCCAAGTTTTGTGTTCGAAATTAGCTGGGCTGCTTGAACGTCGATCTTCGTGGGTTCTGCCAGCAAAGGTTTGAGGACGGCAACTTCTGACGCGGCGGGGATTTTTGCTAGTCGCTGAAGGAGTCCAGCCAGCATCGCTTGATCTGTTGTCGCGTGGAAATCGGTCATAGCCGTCTTAAGCTTCTGGACCGAGTCAGCGTAATTGCGTTCCATGTAAGTCGACTCGCGTTCCAAATCGGGCTTGGCTCGCTCTATGGCGGCATCGTAGACAAAGAATCCAAATGAAATGGCGCGGCAAGCTGAACGCAGTTGATCGAGATGGATCTCGAGCGGCGCGTGTTCGGTCATTTCGCCATAGACCGATTCGATATCGCGCAGCAGATTGCCGTAGGTGGCTTTGCGGGCGGGGTCGGAGTTTATGAAAGACTGCAGGTCAGTTTCCTGCTTTTCACGCGTCGGGACGATCGCAGCGCGGATGAGCCCCTGTAATTGGCCTCGCGATCGTTTTTCAACGTTCGCGAGCGACTTGATGCGCGACGCATGCTTGATTTCGACTGAGCGATCTTCAACGCCCGCTTGAGTCATCAAATCGATTTGCCATTGGTAAAGATCCACGATCGTTGGCAGCCGCAAGTCCTGTTCGTATTTGAGGAACGAAGCGGTCTTATGGCGGGCAGTTCGACCAGGATAACCAAGCAAAAAGACGACATCATTTTCACTCACGCCCTCGGCATCTACCTGCACAAATCGCTTAGGTTTGTAAGGAACGTTTTCCTTAGAAAAGGTGGCGGAAGAACCATCCGGAGCGGTGTAGACTCGCATAAATGAAAAATCGCCTGTGTGACGCGGCCACTCCCAGTTATCGACCTCGCCGCCGAAGTTGCCCACCGACTGAGGTGGGGCAAAGACCAAGCGGACATCTTTGAGATAGGTATACAAGAAGAGAACATAAGTCTTGCCTGCAAACATTTCGGCCACTTCGGCGCGCAAGCCTTGATTGGCTTTTTCAGCTTCGGCCTCCAACTCTTTAGCTCGCTTATCGATCGCTTTTTTACGATCCAGGTTGCTCATTTCCGTCGTGACGGCAGCGAGTACTTGAGCCGACACATCACGGTAGTCGTCGGTAACTCGGACTTGATAATCCGGGGCAGGTATTTCTTCCGCGAAGTTGGCGGCGCTGAAGCCGTTAGCCAGCAGATCGCGGGCGGGGCTGCTCGCTTTCTGTATGGCATCGTAAGCACAGTGATGGTTGGTGATGATCAGCCCCAACGGGGAAACGAAGGAACCGGTACATCCATTTACGCGACAAACTCCGTCTACTAGGCTCAGCCCCTTCGGATTAAAAAGTTGCTCCGCGGTGAGTTCAATGCCTTTGG
>JANPLP010001022.1:0-7037 GCA_031426595.1 Planctomycetia bacterium
GTCAGCTTGCCGTCGTCAATGTCTACCGCGCAAACGTGCAGGCCCATCGCCTTGGCGTACTGAATAGCGAGATGGCCTAATCCGCCTGCATAGTTACACCAAAAATCCCCAAGGGCTCCCACTTTCGACGACCGCCATTTAGCTCTGCGATTCACCGGCAACTCCGCTTGCCTCACTTCAAAATTCCGCCTACTGAACGCTGCAATTACAGTCCACGAGCCATCTCCGTCCAAGATCGCCACGTCGGTTGCACACCCCTCACGCACCAACCCAATCGCTGCATCCCATGACGAGTGCCAACCGTCCACGCGACTCGCTGCACCATTTCGTTGCAATGACCGGGCTAACTTACGAGACGACCGAGTGGGGTCGAAATCTGCCTGTAAGACAAAAAATTCTCTAACGCGTCGCATATCAACTGCCAGACCAATCGAGCTCACTTAGAAAACACACTTCGGATAACGGTTTTGGTTTTAGTTACTGAGTGTACTTAAAGCACCGTCCAATGTGGATCAAATTCTCGATATTCCTAACTAGCTTTTTCCCTATGCGACAGCTAAACAAAGCTGGTCGTCAAAAAGGCTTGCGCTCAGGCGCTTCGGATCAGCAAAACAAAAAATCGACGTGGAGAGTCCGCGCAGCAGGCCACTCCACCGCCTATTAAAAAAAGAAAGCTCGCCGGTAAGGCGAGCTTTTTATGTCGAACTATGTGACACAAACTTTTCCACAGAAAAGTTCCGGATGACGACAAAAGCGAAACAGCATCGCTCTCTCGACAATTCGACGATGCCACAATTAACGCTTGCTGAACTGAGTTCCGCGACGTGCACCGTGAAGACCGTACTTCTTACGTTCTTTCATACGGGAATCTCGAGTCAGGAAGCCATCATCACGCAGCGCCTGGAAGTTAGCTTCATTGTGGCTGCAAAGAGCACGGGCCAAGGCCATCCGAATCGCCCCGGACTGCCCGGTCAATCCGCCACCGTTCACCAATGCAACAACATCTACCGAGTCGGAATGACCAACGTGCGACAAAGTCTGCAGAACGGCTTGCTGATGCTGAACTGTAGGGAAAAACTCTTCCAAAGAGCGACCGTTGATTACAATTTTGCCGCTACCTGGGCGGATGCGAACGCGAGCCACCGATGACTTCCGACGTCCGGTACCGAGCGAATCGCCACTAATTCTGTCTTTTTTAACAGCTACCATGATATCTCTTGCTTCGCTTCAATCAGCTAAATGAACAAAAACTAGGAGGCCTTCTTGCCCAATTCGATCGACTCAACTTTTTGAGCTTGATGAGGATGTTCAGGTCCCGCGTAAATTTTCAACTTGTCGAGCATGTGCCGAGCTAACTTGTTCTTCGGCAACATACGGCGAACGGCATGCAGAATTAAATCTTCTGGACGACGCGCCAGACGATCCTTGTAACTTTCCATCTTTTGGCCAGGATAACCGTTGTACCAAGCGTAGTGACGATGCTCGAGCTTATCGCCCGTCATAACCACTTTCTCAGCGTTCGTAACAACTACATAGTCGCCCGTATCGACATGCGGTGTGTAACTAGGACGGTGCTTGCCCATCAGAATCATGGCAATATCGCTCGCGACGCGGCCCAAAATTTGGCCCGTCAAATCGACGTGATACCACTTTTGTTCCACTTCGCCTGGCTTAGCGACATACGTTTTTTGAGATTGCGTCATAATTTGTCCAAACGATCGATCAAAACACTGTCTTGGAATCCGGCCGCAAGCTTACAGGGCAGTTCCTGCTGGCGATGGTTGCAGCGTGACTCTCGGTTTATGTAGTTTTGGAAAGTCCCGAAGTTTATACAGGTTCATCTGTTCTCGCAAGTCGTTTTGCACTGAAATACTGCCCGCCTGCTCCAATCCGCTGAGCCAACTTCGCGCCGCACCAGTCCTGTGAGTTGCGGATTCCCTGTTTTTTAACGGACAGTGCCACTTGTGGTCAAACTGTGGAGGTGTAAAACATGAACCCTAGATTCGGTCGCGGCGTAGAAATTCTCAATAGCTGCACGAGCCAAATCTGCACGAGCCATCATTTCGTTTTTGGACGGATTCCAAGCGAAAGCGTGTGGTGCGGTAAACTAAAAAATCTAAATCTAAAAATCCGACATCGAGTTCTATTCGGAAGACCGTTTTCGAATTCCGCGAGTAGGAGTCCTGCAAACTATGCCAGAGGGAACACGGCCAGTGGCCAAAGAAAATCGCCGTCCAATGATTGAGGCGGTTGGACTTTCCAAGTTCTACGGGCCTTTCGCCGCCGCAAGGGAGGTTTCCTTCACCGTCAATGAAGGAGAACTCGTCGCTTTTCTTGGCCCAAACGGGGCGGGTAAAAGCACCACCATGAAAATGCTGACCGGCTACCTTTCCCCCAGCGAGGGGGAGGCCCGAATCGCTGGCCACAATATGCTGACCGATCGAATTGCCGGGTCACGGCACCTCGGATACCTGCCTGAAAACGGTCCGCTCTACCCAGACATGACCCCGCTAGCAATGCTCGACTTTTTCGCCGAAGCTCGCGGGATGGATACCAAGATCAAAAAGGAAAGAATCGGATCAGTTATTGATCTGTGCGACCTAAGTTCCGTTGCCAACAAAGCGATCAGCAAGCTGTCCAAGGGTTTCAAGCAGCGGGTCGGGATGGCGCAAGCCCTACTCCACGAACCGGACGTGCTGATCCTTGACGAACCCACTGCCGGTCTGGATCCAAACCAGATTCGCGAAGTTCGAAAAACGATGCGCAAACTCCGTGAGACCAAAACGATCCTCCTCTCCACCCACATTCTTCAAGAAGTGGAAGCGATGGCGGATCGAGTTGTGCTGATCAATGAGGGGCGCAAAGTGTTCGATGGCACGACCGCTGACCTGAAGGCTGTTCAAGGCGAACTGGATGTTGCTTTCCACAAACTGACCGGGGCGATTTGATTTTTGCGGTCTTGTCCGCCCGTCAAATTCGATTTCACCAACTTAGTAGTCCTTCCGCATATCGCACCAATCATGAACGTAGCGTTACTCGTAAAGCCCTTGTTTGACCTGTTGCTGGCCAATCTATTTTTTGCTGCCGTTGCTCTCCTGCTGGTGCTCGGTTTGTCGAGCCGCAAACGAGCCGCGTATGCAGTGATGAAGCGAAACTTCTTGGGGTACTTTAGCAGCCCCACCGGATACGTGTTTCTCTGCTTGTTCGTGCTGCTCACTTCCATGGCTGCTTTCTGGCCACACGAGTTTTTCAACTCCAATTTGGCCACGCTGGATCAACTTAATCGCTGGTTTCCCGTGATCATGCTGTTCTTTATCCCAGCCATCACGATGAGCATTTGGGCTGATGAAAAACGCCAAGGTACGGACGAATTGTTGCTTACTTTGCCCGCCGATGATTTTGACATCGTGATCGGCAAGTATCTTGCTGCAGCTTCGATCTACACCGTCTCACTACTGTTCTCGCAAATCTCCACGTTCATTGTGCTGCTGTTCCTTTCACGCGGCGACGTGGATGTCGGTTTGTTTTTCGCGAACTACCTCGGCTATTGGTTCGTGGGTTTGGCGATGATCTCCATCGGTATGGTGGCATCATTCCTTACCCACAACCTAACGGTCGGATTTATTCTCGGCGCTCTCTTTAATGCTCCATTTGTATTTGCGTCCAGCGCCGATGTGATCGTGCCCAGCAACTACCGTTTCGTCAGCCTTTTCAGTGTCGAGGAGCAGTTTGATAACTTCGGCCGCGGCGTGATCAGCATCTCGTCGATCGCGTACTTTACACTGATCGTGACTTTAGGTTTGTACTTTTGCATGGTGTTGATCGGCCGCCGCCACTGGAGCGGCGGGAAGGACGGCAACACCATGTTTTTGCATTATTTTTCCCGCATCGTTCTGTTGGCTGTCGCGGTATTCGCGCTCAGTTATTACTTCCGTAACAACGATCGCCCACGCCACGACGCTACGCAGAACAAAGTCAGCTCGCTCAGCCCTACGACGAAGAACCTGATCCGCCAGCTCAAACCAGAGCGACCGATTGTGATCGACGCCTACATTTCTTCTGATATGCCTGTTCAGCATGCGAAGACCCGCTACGACTTGGTCAACTTGTTGAAAGAATTCAAAGCCCTTTCATCAAGCCAAGGTGTCAATCTGCAAGTTCGAATCAATGACAACTTGGAACCGTCGAGTGAAGAGGCTGCGATCGCAGTGAAGCAGTACGGCATCGAGCCGCAGATGGTCCGCGTTCGCGAACGCGGCGCGTTCAAAGATCAGAAAGTGCTGTTAGGCGCCGCCATCCGTAGCGGACTTTCCAAAGTGGTGATTCCGTTCTTCGAAAGCGGTATTCCAGTTGAATACGAACTGGTTCGCTCGATCAATACGGTTTCTCAACCCAGTCGTGCCAAGCTGGGTGTTGTCAAAACGGACGCTCAGCTAATGGGTGGTTTCTCGATGGCTGGCGGCGGCTTCTCACAGATCCCCAAGCAGCCAATTATCGAGGAACTGGAGAAACAATACGAAGTCGAAGAAGTGGATCCCTCCAGCCCCATTTCAACTGATAAATTCGACGTGCTGATGGCTGTGCAACCTTCCTCACTAGGACCTCAGGAACTGGTGAACTTCCTAGACGCAGTCAAAGCAGGCGTGCCGACAGCTATTTTCGAAGATCCAATGCCTTTCGGAACCAACACGCCAGGAACCGGCGAACCGAAACAAGCTCCAGGCGGACCGTTCGGCGGCGGTGGCGGACCTCAACCCAAAGGCGATATCCAGCAACTCTGGAAACTGCTCGGCCTTGATATTCCTGTCAAAGCCAGCTTCAACGGTATCAATCCTGATGTGGTGTGGCAGCAGTACAATCCTTATCCAAAGCTGCGTTACATCGCCAATGCCACCGACGAATGGGTCTTCATTCGCGAGAATCAAGGTGAACAAGAGGATTACCTGAGCGAACAGAGCCCCATCACCGCTGGACTTCGCGAACTGATGTTCCTTTACACCGGTGCGATCCGCAAAGAAGAAAATCGTGAAGACTTAAAGATTACCGACATCGTTACCACTCGCGAGAACTCAGGTCGCATCAGCTTCGAAGATGTGCAAGGACAAATGAAAGGCGGCAATGCTTCGCCGACGCAATTACAAGTTCTTCAAGGACCACCTGTTGGACCTCAGGTGATCGGCGTCCAAATCGAGGCCGCAAAGCCTGCAGACACCTCGAATACGGAAGAGAAATCCGGCGAAGAGAGTACAACGCCACGCGGACTGAAGGTCGTCTACATCGCCGACATCGATTGTATGCTGCCGATCTTCAGCGAAATTCGCAAACGCCCTGAGCAGTATGAAGAGATCGACTTCCGATTCCAAAACGTAACGTTCATTCTGAACGTGGTTGACGTCCTCGCAGGCGAAACTCGCTATCCAGAGATTCGTCGCCACGAGCCGCAACACAGCACACTGGCTGAGTTCGAAGCCCAAGCCGAAGAGTACCGCGAAGTCGAACGCGAGAAGCAGAAGGAATTCCAAGAGAATTTCAATAAGGAAGTTCGCGAAGTCGAAGAACAGAACCAAAAAACGCTGGCCAAGTTCCAGGAGAAAGCTCAATCCTTGCAGCGTGAAGGTGCTACCGATCCAAGCAAACAGCAGGAACTCATTTCGTTGCTGCAGCAAGTGCAAGTCGAACAAGCGGCTCTCGAACGCAAGTTCCGCGTGAAGCAGGAGCAACTCGAAAGCGAGAAAAATAAGCTGGTCGAGGAAAGCAGGCGGAAGTCGGAAGCACGGGTGATCGAGCTTCAGAACTTGTACAAGTTCTTGGCAATCTTCCTGCCGCCGATTCCACCACTGTTAGTCGGAGCTGCCGTGTTCGTGTCACGTCGAGTGCGTGAGCGCGAAGGCATCTCGAAGAACCGTTTGCGTTAATCATTCCATCAAAAGCCAATGATCGACCGACCGCTACGTGAGCTCGCAATTTGTAGTGCCCCGAAGCGTGGAAACAGTCGATTGCCACAAACTAAATTTCAACTGACTCAGGAGTTGTCGCCGTGAACGAAGGTCGAACGACTGCGATTTTCGCTGCAGTTGCTGCTGTAACTTTGGCTTTGGCTTATTGGAGCATGCCAGAGGCAATCAACAGCGCGAGCGAAGAAGCAAACGCCATGAAGAACCAAGTGCTCTTCAAAGACTTTGACGAGCCCTCCAAGGCCGCGTCGTTGCAAATCGTAAAGTACAACGAAAGCCTCGGGCAACTCGATCCATTCGAGATCACCAAAGATAAAGGTGGCCTCTGGAAGATCCCGTCGCACGACGATTATCCCGCAGACGCTGCCGAACAAGTGCGCGATGCTGCCACTCCGCTGATCGGACTCCGAGGCTTGGATGTGGTGACCGTTGAACGTAGCGAGCACGGCATGTACGGCGTGCTGAACCCTGACGATAAAGATCTGAAAGTGGGCGAAAGCGGCGTCGGTATGCTGGTGCGAGTCAAAGACGCAACGGACAAAATCATCGCTGATCTGATCATCGGCAAAGCAGACAAGCAAAATGAAAACCAACGCTTCGTTCGCGTCCCAAGCCAAGATGCAGTTTATGTAGCCGAGTTCTCCACGACTCCGTTCACCACTGAGTTTCGCAAGTGGATCAAAGGCGAACTGCTCGGCGTGAAAAGTTTCGACATCACATCGATCATGCTTCGCGACTACGCTATTCTGCCAACTCAAAACGGTGGCTACGGGATGCGTAAAAACTTCGATGCCGATCTGAGTTTCGATCCCGCCAAGAGCACGTGGGCACTCGACCGCATGCTTACTTTTGAATCGGGTCCCGCCGGTACGCCCGTTACACTCGCCGACAACGAGGAACTCAAGGCAGCCAGTCTGAATGAACTGCGCACCGCCATTCAAGGACTGGAGATTGTCAACGTCCGCCGCAAACCAACGGGACTAGCCGCTGACTTGAAAGCTGACAAGAGCTTGATGGAAAACAAAGAGAGTCTTAAGAGCCTCTACGACCAAGGCTTCTTCCCACAGGAAGGCCCTAACGGTC
>JANPLP010001023.1:0-2166 GCA_031426595.1 Planctomycetia bacterium
TGGAAGTAAAGCACTTCCTGCGACAAAACCATTTGAACCGATTCTGGCTTCTTCGGGTCCATCGTCTCGCGACTGACTCGCATCACCAGGCTCGCGCCAGTGGTCTCGCAGTAGTACTTGACCAACATGTTGAGGTCGTTGTAAATCTTGTAGATCACACCAGCTCGAGCTTCGTCAAACTCTTTGCGCTTCTTGACCAACTCGAGGCGGAAGTTGGTATCCGCTTCCGCGATCATCTTCTCTTGCTTCTCATAATCAGGCGTTCCTTCGGTGAACTGCTGACGCATGTTCTCCATCTGCTTGATGATGGCATCGCGTTTGGCTGCGAACTCTTCATCGGCCTTTTTCATGTCCGCTTCGATGCGTTCAATCTCAGACTTCATCGTAGGATGATTCTTCAGAATGAAACCAACGTCAACGAGAGCGATGGTTGGACGCGCTGGTGCAGCAGTCGCAGCAGCGGGTTGTTGAGCAACTACCAATGAGGCAGTCAAAATGTTACCGATGACTAAAGTAGTCAGTAGACTCCATACTCGCACTTTTCAGCACTCCTTGCTAATGTTCTGCGTGGGTTAACCCTCTTAGCCGATCGGTTGCTAGCATCAAGCGAGCAAGTGAAATCGTCGAGGTACCATTTGGTGGTGTGGCTCTATCCGTCGAGCCGCGTGGAGGCTGTCGCCTCTTCTACGAGAGCGTCCAACCGGCGCGTATTGTGCAGAGATTCGCTCCTCAGGTAAATAGCGAAAATAAGATTTCAATTTTCAAAGTATTTTGTAACTTCGACGAGCATTTTCACTCCAAAACTGCTCTTTTTCCAGCGAACTGAAGGGCGCAACCAACTCCTCAACCGCAGCCACCCATCGAGAATAATCGGACCGCAACAAAATTACCGGCCAGTCACTCCCGAACATTAATCGCTCCGCTCCAAACGATTCCAACACGACATCCCAGTACGGACGCAGCAAATCGACGGACCATTCTACATCGCGCACTTCGGTGACAATTCCCGAAAATTTGCAACCGATCACCTGCTTTCGCTTGGCTAACTCACGGACATTTTGATCCCACGACACATCGTAATTTGCGCTATCAATCGCCGGCTTCGCAATATGATTCAGAACAAACGCTTGCTCCGGATGAGCATCCACAAACTGAATCGTGGCTGGTAACTGCCAAGGATAAATGAGCAGATCGTACACCAGCCCGAATTGCTTTAGCTGACGAATACCAGCGTTAAACGCAGGCCGCTGGAAGAACTCGGGGTCCGCTTCATCTTGCACCACATGGCGAATTCCCTTCAGCCACGGGGACAACGCCAGCCGCTCTAAATCCCCCTTCACGCCGCTGCTGGCTAGATCTACCCACCCCACCACACCCTGCACCAACTCTTCTCTTTCAGCCTGCTGAATCAACCGCTCAGTCTCCAACAACGATTGACTCGCTTGCACCGAAATCACCCCTGCAATGCCAGCCGCTACGCATAACGGCCGCAGTTCCGACGGCCCGAAATCTTGTTTGAGAACACGCATCGATTCGCTGATCCATGCGTACTCGCTGGCGTCGTACTTCCAAAAGTGATGGTGACTGTCTATTTTCATTGCAAGCTCGCTAGAAACAGTATTCGGAATCGATAACGCAACTTCACCGCGTGGAAAATAGCTTCGCAATCGTCATTTGGCAACCAGTTCATGCCCCGCATCGTTGCCAATGCAAGCGGTTTAAAAAATCCTTACGAGTTGCACCCGCATAGTTTGCTTTGCTCTGGCGACTAAAAAATGGATTTGATACGGTCCGCTGTTCAGTCGGTGAGTGGCATCGATGTCCACCATCGCAGCTCGTAGAAAGGAATTCTCTTGGGCTCACGACTTCAGCGAACCATGCGTCAACGCATCACCAAAACCGCTTTCCTCGCTGCACTCACTTGTGGCATGTGCGGCTGTATGGACGGTCCGTTCTACGCCATGAAGCAAATGAATCCTTACTACCGCAATGAGTGGAAGAAGGATCGTGAGCTCGGTCCCACCTATGCACAGCGAATCGAAGAACTCGAACTCCTTGAAACGCAAATCGCGTCCTACGCGCCAGATGATCAACTGCGCTGGGCAATGCAACTCGAGAAAATAATCCAGAGCGACCCCAGCCCCGAGATGCGCGCCCGAGCCGCTC
>JANPLP010001024.1:0-3632 GCA_031426595.1 Planctomycetia bacterium
AGAAGCCCAAAGACAAACCGTTTTTCATGTGGGCAAACTTTAGCGATCCGCATCACGTGTGGGATGCGCCCGATGAATTCCGACCTCAACCAAGCTCGCTCAAATTGCCTGCCCATTGGCCCGACTTGCCGGGTATGCGCGAGCAACTGGCGGATTACTGTGCCGAGGTCAATCGAGTCGACAAAACGATTGGACAAGTGCTTGAAGTCCTCAAGCAACGTGGTTTGATGGAGAACACTCTTATCGTCTTCTGTGGGGACAACGGAGCGGCGTTACCCCACGGAAAAGGCTCGCTTTATGACCCTGGCTCAAATGTCCCATTCATCGTTCGCTGGCCGGGAACAGTGAAAGCGGGAGGCGAATCAAGGACGCTCGTTAGTGGTGAAGATCTGGCTCCAACGCTGCTCGCTGCGGCGGGTGTAGCCGCTGGAGAAAAGATGAGCGGCTTCAGTCTACTACCACTTCTGAAAGGTGAACCGCACACTGCGCGCAAGTATGTATTCGTTGAGCGGGGTCCGCACGGCACGGCACCCGTGACCGTCAACATGAGCAACTCGGGCTACGATCTTGCGCGAGCCGTACGCAGTGATCGCTTCAAGTTAATCTACAACTGCACTCCTTGGATTCCCTATTCACCGGTCGATTCTGCAGGTGGAGAGGCGTGGAAACAAATTCAAACGGCAAGCGACGAAGGCAAATTATCGAAGGGACTCAACGCCACTTATTTTTCGAACCCTCGGCCCGTCTATGAATTGTACGACCTTCAAAGCGATCCGTCTGAACTGAATAACATCAGCGGCCAAGCCGATTACACTGAGGTAGAGCGGGAATTGAGAGTTGCGTTAGCGGAGAAGATGGTGCTTGACTTTGATTACTTGCCATTGCCCAACTTGATGAGCGAGGGTGGGGAGCCCGTCAAGAAGGTAAATCAAGCACGTAAAAATCTGCCTAACAAAGTACGTAAACAAGAAAAGAATTAGATGTCCGAAGAAGTACCCCACAGTGACGAACAAGTCGGCGAATCGAAAGAAGAAACGAAACAACTGCGAGAGCTTGGGCCGCAACCGATCGCTGTGTTAATGGAGCAGTTTCATTTGAAGTCGCATGACCTGGTAGTTGCTTCCACGGAGCTACTCACTCACAAGATGGTCTCGCGCGCGTTAAAAGGCCGGCGTTTAACCAGCAATACCAAAGGGATTGTGCAGCGGGCGTTCAACAAAGCGTCGAAAGGTAACTTCACTTTCGCACAGCTATTCAATTACTGATTTAGGCGGACCGCTGCGTGAAAGTTTCGATCCTTGGAACCGGTCATGTGGGTGCAACGATTGCATTTTCGCTGGTCGTGAAGGGTCTGTGCGATGACATTGTCTTAGTGAATCGCACGCATCGTAAAGCGGAAGGTGAGGCGGCTGACCTGCAACACGCTGCAGCCTTCGTCCCGCGCGCAATCTCAATTACTGCGGGACATATTGCCGAGACTGCGAATTCCGATGTTGTGGTTGTTTGTGTTAGCACGCCGACGGATGCAAACTCACACGATCGTAACGCTCACGCCGAAGCCAATGCAGCCCTGCTGCGAGAGTGGATTCGACCGCTGGCGGAACGGAGTCCAGAATGCGTGATGGTGATCGTAACCAATCCGGTCGACGCGATGACTTACTTGGCCTTGCAGCTTAGTGGCCTCCCTCCCGAACGTGTGATTGGTACAGGAACATTGATCGATAGTGCGAGATTCCGTTCGTATCTGTCGGAGCATCTACAAATTCACCCTGATGACATTCGGGCTTATGTTTTAGGCGAGCATGGCGAAACGCAATTTCCCGCGCTCAGCGTGGCAGCCACTGGCGGTGCTCGCATTGACAACGACCCAACCATTGCGAGCTTGTTCGAGCGCACCGTTTCCAGCGCGCACGAGATCTTCGCAATTAAAGGCTACACCAACTACGCCATCGCCCTGGCAACGTCCATGATTGTCGAATCGGTGCTGCACGACAGTCATCGCACCTTGCCCGTATCTACGCTGCTGCAAGGTTTTGAAGGGCAGCACGATGTCTGCCTTTCTGTTCCGGCGGTCATCGGTCGAAAGGGTGTCATTCGACAATTGCACCCGACATTTACGCCCGAAGAATCGAAGCTCTTCAGGCACTCTGCTGACGCGGTGCGCCATATTATCGCCAGAACCCGCTCGTGAAGTTCATGGCGCCTATAAGAAGCCAGCGAGCTGAAGCTGCTTGCCGTACACAGTTTGATCTGTGGATGTGGGTGTGTTGACCAGCCCTTTGAAACTTGGGGCTAGATCGCCACTTCTCCTTTTTGCACCTTGCAATTAGACTGCGAAGTCGGCTGCGTTCGAGTGCAGTTGGTTTGATATCTCTTACGCAAGCGACAGCATGAAGAATTATCCACAATTATTTCTGAACACCCGAAAAGCGGGCTCGTTCCTGGGACAGCATCCTTGGGTACTCGAGAAATCCATCATTGATCCAACGGTGCCGCTAGCGCCTGGAACGATCGTTGACTTGCTGCACCCGAGAGGGAGTTGGATTGGGCGCGGTGTCTACAATCCAGTCAGCCGCATTCGTGTTCGGCTATACCAATGGGATCAAACGATTGACTTAGATGCGGGTTGGCTTTGCGGTCAACTGGAGAACGCAGTGTCCATGCGAGACGCATGGCAGCGAGTCCACGGTGCGCTGGATGCAGTGCGTCTGGTCAACAGTGAGGGAGATGGCTTGAGCGGTTTGGTGATCGACAAGTTCGCCGACTATCTTGTGGTTCAGTTCTCAGCGATAGCCATGCAAGGCTGGTCCAACGAGATTGTCGATTGGTTGCAGAAGCGATTTTCACCGTCCGCAATTTTTATTCGTACGGACCAAAAAACTGCAGCGAATGAAGGGACCGAAGATCGAGATGAAGTCATTGGAACGGTACCGACGCAACCGCTTGAACTCAACGAAAATGGGGTCCGCATACAACTTGATTTAGCCAGCGGTCAGAAGACGGGATACTACTTAGATCAGCGAACGAATCGAACCAAGGCGGCTTACTGGGTACAGCCTGGCCCCATGCTTGATGTGTGCACCTACTTGGGCGGATTTTCATTAGCCGCCTGTCGCTGGGGCCAGCCCACAAACGTGCTTGCTCTGGATTCTAGCAAGCGAGCGCTCGAACAAGCGGCAACTAACGCAACGCTTAATGGTTTCACTCAGATACGCTTTGAGCAGGCCGATTGTTTTGAACGGTTGGGGCAGATGCAAGAGGCGGGCGAGAAGTTTCAGACCATTGCGCTCGATCCGCCGCGGATGGCCAGCAACCGGGGCAACGTCGCGGCCGCCTTACGAGCCTATCATCGATTGAATTCACTGGCGCTAGAATTATTATTGCCCGGCGGAATCTTGATAACCTGCAGTTGTTCGGGGCGTGTCAGCCGCGAAGATTTTGCAGGAGTTTTGGCCGCGGTCGCTTCGCGTCAACGACGCAGTGTGCAGATCATCGAGAGTTTAGGCGCGGATTTCGATCATCCGATTGCCACCAACTGCCCAGAGAGTGAATACTTGAAGTGCTTCGTATGCCGAGCAAAATAAAAAATGGTCATGGCATGCCGCTCCATCGCCACACCATGACCATGCATG
>JANPLP010001025.1:0-6481 GCA_031426595.1 Planctomycetia bacterium
GACCGCCACCCAGTTCCGCATCTGTTGCCTCAAAGCCCCGTACATCGTCACCCTGCCAACAATGCAAAGAAATTGAAATCGACCTGAGCTGTTCAATGGCCGCTTCGGTGTCCACTCCAAAGCACGCATACATCTCGCGGGCGATTCGGTACGCCTGTTCGGTCTGCAAAGTCGATTTCGACATTCTTCTCTCTTATTAAAACAAGTTGATCAATGCCAACCGCGTGCAAAAAACTTTGGTACTAAATCGGAAGCCTGACCGCGCAAGGTCTCGGCGAACAGATTCGACTGCGGTGTGGCTTCAAGATTGATTTCGACTCGATGGCAACTAGGGCGAGTCATTTGTACGATCCCGGCGGCCGGATAAACTACGGCCGATGTTCCGATGGCCACGAATAGATCAGCCTCGGATGCGATGGCATTAATTTGCTCCAGGCCCAGTGGCATCTCGCCGAACCAAACCACGTGCGGTCGGAGTCTACCCCGCCGCATGCGATTCTCTGAGCCGCTCGGTCGATCCTGACTGTCAAGACAAGTGGTCGGATGTGGAGTCTGCGAATCCAAGTCTTCGCGCCAATCGAAAAGTTCACCTGTATCCATGCAACGTGCTTTCAGCAGTTCCCCGTGCATCGAAAGCACTTTTTGGCTTCCTGCTCTGCGGTGTAGGTCGTCGATGTTTTGTGTGACCAGCAAAAATGCGTCTTGATGGTTCGATTCAAATTCTGCGAGTGCTCGATGAGCAGCATTGGGCTGGATCTCAGGCGCGAGCAAATTGCGACGACGCTCGTTGTAGAAGCGATGCACAAGATGTGGATCCCGCGCAAACGCTTCTGGCGTTGCTACTTCTTCAATGCGATAACCTTCCCACAACCCATTCGCGCCGCGAAAAGTGGGAATGCCGGATTCCGCCGAAACGCCCGCGCCAGTGAGTATTAGTACTTTCATGCGAGGCTCAGAATGAAGGATCGAGAGGTGATAATGTCGCGCGAGAGAGTTGATTCGTTGCCAGCAATGAAATGCTAAACGCGGATTTATAGTTAGCGCTTAAAGCTCTCTAAAAAGCGGTCGACCAACCAGTCCGTCGGTTCGATTCCTGCCGAAATTCGGATGGTCGATTTCGAAACGCCAAGTTCGGCCCGTTGCGCATCGTTTAGGCTTCGGTGGCTTGTCGAGGCGGGATGGGAAAGGGTGGTACATACATCACCCAGAGATGGAGCGAAAGCGATCTCGGGTCGCAGATTCTCGAAGAGCCGCTCCACTGACATAGCGGCACTGTCGAGTTCAAAAGAAAGCATCCACCCGAAGGTGCCAGCGAACTGGCGTGCTGCGAGTTGGTGCTGTGGATGATCAACCAGTCCGGGGTAATCGACGCGTTGGATGCAATCCAGTTGCGATAGTGCGGTAGCGAGTGCGCGCGCGTTTGAGGCGGCGCGTTCAATACGCAGGGCGAGAGTCATCAGTCCGCGGTGCGTTAAGTAGCAATCGAGTGGGCTGCTCGCCATTCCAAAAGTGCTCGAGGTATCTCGTAGTTGCTTTGCGAGAGCTTGATTTGCTGTAACGGCTAACCCAAGCATGCTGTCACTATGGCCGCACACCATTTTGCTGAGACTCTCAATCACGACATCGGCACCGAACTCCAGGGGGCGACAAATCAGATGCGTTGCAAAGGTGTTGTCAACGAGCAGCACCGCACCGGCGGCATGAGCTGCCTCGGCACACTGTTTAAGATCGGGAACACGAACACGCGGGTTGCTCATCGTTTCCACGATTACCAAACCGCATTGAGAATTCTGCAGCGCGGCGAGATCTGCCGGGCTAGTCGGATCAAACTTACGCGATTTGACACCCCATCGCGTGAGATCGCTCGCGAACAGCTTACTTGTCTTCCCATAAAGTTCATTCGCAACCCAAGCGGTTGCGCCGGGCTGCAATGTGGCCATTGCCACCGCCGCGATGGAGCTCATTCCTTGCGCGGTGATGATGGCACTGGAGCCGCTGTGCAAACTAGCAAGTTTTGCGGCGAGTTCCCGTTCGTTGGGATGGCCGTCGCGGCGATACACGAAGCGATCATTGCTGCCGGCTAGCGCAGCATCAGCGTCGGCGGGAGACTCCATTTGCCAAACGCTAGCGGTGGAAATTCCATTTACCTGCGGCCGGTCGGACGCCTGAAGTGAATTGACGCGGAGCGCGTCGACTTCCAGTTTCGCTGGCCATTTCGGGTGCATCGATTGGTTCCGGAAGAAAATGAAATTTCAAAAAAGAGCGTTACTAGCTACCGAAGCACAGGCCGCTCGAATGAAGCGGTTCGAAGATCGGTGAACCGTCAGTCTAGTTGGCAGTTGAGCGATTCAGCCACTGAGCCGGACGGTGTCACTCGATTCCTCAATCTTTCGCTTATCTCTAGCGAACGAGCCGCTTGTACCAGGCGTGTAATCACTGCACGCACTACTTTACTACCAAGAGCAGATCTCCGGCGGCGACTTGAGAACCGGATTTAACGAGTAGCTGTTCCACGGCTCCGTCTCGATCGGCCGAGATAGTTGTCTCCATCTTCATCGCTTCGAGTGCTAAGAGCTTTTGGCCTTTCGTAACGAGATCGCCAACTTTGACCGCTACGCCGATGACCATACCTGGCATACTTGCTGCGACCTGTGTGGGGTCGGCGGGATCAGCCTTAACAGCATGGGCGACGGTTGTTTCGAGTTGGGTATCAACCACTTCGACTTCGCGTGGTTGACCGTTCAGTTCGAAGAAAACAGTGCGTGTGCCATCGGGTTTGGGCTGACCAACGGCCAGAAAGCGGATGATCAGTCGTTTGCCAGTTTCGATATCAACAGAAATTTCCTCAGTCGTATCGGGTCCATAGAAGAAGTACGGCGTGGGTAAGAAGCTGACATCGCCATAGGTTTTGAGGTGCTCAATGAACTCTTCATAGACTTTCGGGTAAAGCAGGTGAGTCACGCACTCGCGATCCGTTGCAGTGCGGCCAAGCAATGCGGTCAGCTTCGTGCGAGTCGCCTCGATGTCGGCTGGCGGTAACGAGGCTCCTGGGCGGCCATCGACAACCGGTCGCCCTTTCAGAATCGACTTCTGCACATCCTGAGGAAAGCCACCTGGTGGCTGGCCCATCGCGCCGCTGAGCAGATCCATGACGCTTTCGGGCGCCGCGATATCGCGAGTTCCGCGACGGACGTCCTCGGCGCTCAAACCACCCGCGACCATATACAACGCCATGTCACCGACCGCTTTTGAAGTGGGTGTGACCTTTACGATATCACCAAACAGCTCGTTCACTTCCGCGTACGCTCGGCAGACATCGGCCCAGCGATCCGCCATCCCGAGCGCGCGAGCTTGCTGATAAAGATTTGTGTACTGTCCGCCGGGCATCTCATGTTGGTAGAGATCACCGCCAGCGGCCAGAGCTTCGCTTTCGAAGGGCAAGTAGAACTCGCGGACACCTTTCCAGTAAGTTGCCAGTTCGGTCAGCACATCGGTTGACAGCGCGCTTGCGCGGGGACCGAAGCGAAGCGCTTCGACGAGCGTGTTCAAGTTGACTTGCGAGGTTCCCCCGGACAGGGATGCGATGGCGGCATCGGCGATGTCGAGTTTCTCATCGGAGGCGGCGAGAATTGAAGCCGCTTGGATGCCTGCGGTATCGTGCGTGTGGAAATGGATTGGGATGCCGATCTCTTGCTTGAGGGCTCGCACCAGTTGCCTAGCAGCTTCTGGTTTGCAGAGCCCGGCCATATCTTTGATTGCGAGCATGTGAGCGCCGATCTTCTCCAGGTGCTTGGCAAGATCGACGTAATACTTCAAGTTGTACTTTTGACGATTGGGGTTCAGGATGTCGCCGGTGTAGCAGATTGCGGCTTCGCAGATCGCTCCGCTATCGATCACGGCTTCCATCGCGACCTGCATATTTTCGACCCAGTTAAGCGCGTCGAATACACGAAAAACGTCGATGCCTGCATCGGTCGCTTCGCGCACAAATAGCTGGACGATGTTATCAGGATAATTCGTATAGCCGACTGCGTTGCTGGCGCGGAGCAGCATTTGAAATAGGATATTTGGCACGCGTTCCCGCATCTCAGTCAATCGAGTCCACGGGCTTTCTCTTAGGAATCGCATCGAGGTGTCGAATGTTGCGCCGCCCCACATTTCCAAGGAAAAGAATTCAGGAGCGCGGCGCGCGTAGGCTTCGGCGACTTCCAACATATCGTGCGTTCGAAGTCGAGTGGCAAGCAAAGATTGATGAGCGTCACGCATCGTCGTGTCGGTCAGCAGCAGTGACTTTTGTTCAAGCACCCAATCGGAGAACTTCTTCGGTCCAAGTTTCTTTAGCAGATCGCGCGTGCCGGTGGGTATCGGCAGCTTAGGATCGATCGCTGGCACCTGAGCCGGATCGCGCCGGACCGCGACGGCTTGACCTTTAACTAGCGGATTGCCATTGACGATCGTATTAGCCAGGAATCTTAGGATGCGAGTAGCGCGATCCTTGCGGGGTTTGAATTCGAACAAGTTCGGTGACGTATCAATCAGCCGCGTGGTGGCTTCGCCTTTGAGAAAGATCTCGTTGCCAACCATTTGAATGAGGAATGGGATATTTGTTTTCACTCCGCGGATTCGGAACTCTTGCAGACAGCGTTCCATGCGAGTGGCTGATTCGCGCAGAGTGCGGCCGCGAGCGGTAACTTTGACCAACATAGAATCATAGAACGGATTGACAACAGCGCCGCTGAAGGCGCTGCCGGCGTCAAGTCGAATACCGAGGCCACCCGCGCTACGATAATGAGTGATGCGTCCGTAGTCGGGGCGAAACTGATTGGTAGGATCTTCCGTGGTGACGCGGCACTGGATCGCAAAGCCTGTCGCACGCACTTCCGCTTGATCCGGAAGTCCGACCGATTGATCGCCCAGTTTATGTCCCATCGCGACCAGGATCTGCGCGCGGACGAGGTCGATGCCGGTGATCTCTTCAGTGACGGTATGTTCGACTTGGATACGTGGATTGACTTCGATGAAATAAAACTTTTCCGCTTCGGTGTCGTACAAAAACTCAACCGTACCGGCGGCGCGATAGCCGACCGAGTTGCCAATCGCGAGCGCGGCGTCGTGCAATTGTTTGACAATGGAAGGAGGCAAGTTCGGCGCGGGCGCGACTTCAACTACTTTTTGATGACGGCGCTGGACGGAGCAATCACGTTCGAACAGATGCATTAAATTGCCGTGATCATCGCCGAGCAACTGGACTTCAATATGGCGAGCTCGGCGGACCAATTTCTCGACGAACACTTCGTCGCTGCCGAAAGCATTCTTCGCTTCGCGTTGTGCAGAATCGAGCGCGGCGGCTAACTGCTCTACATTATCTACCATCCGCATGCCGCGGCCGCCGCCACCTTTGGCCGCCTTGAGCATGACTGGGAAGCCCATCTCGGTAGCGAGCTGTTCCGCCTCCGCCAGGCTGGTGACTGAATGGGGACTTCCAGGCAGGACGGGGACGCCGACTTTCATAGCGATTTCGCGCGCGGCTACTTTGTCACCCAGTTGCTCAAGGGCAGCAACGCTGGGTCCCACGAACGTAATACCCGCCTCCTCGAGAGCTCGCGCAAAAGTCGGATTCTCAGATAAGAAGCCGTAGCCGGGGTGAACTGCGTCGATATTGTACCGCTTGCAAAGTTGCACGATCCCATCGATGTCTAGGTACGAGCGGATTGGTTCACCGACTTTACCGATCTGATATGCTTCGTCCGCTTTAAACCTATGCAGCGCGAAACGATCTTCGTGCGAATAAATCGCAACCGTTCGAATTCCCAACTCATGGGCGCTGCGGAAGACGCGGGTCGCAATTTCGCTGCGATTTGCAGCCAAGATTTTCTTGATCGGTTTCATATGGCTTGGTCAACTCGAGGTGGGGTGCCGCAACATAGGGGACAGCATTATTTCATTCGCCGCCGATTATGGCTAGGTAGTGCACGCAGGTTGAAATGCGAATCTGGTAGCCACGCTGGCCGTGCGGGGCGGAGGTATCCGTTTCGCGAGTTGGGCATGTGAAAACCGTTCGGCAACAACCACAGGACGCGAAGCTGATTTTTGGTAAAATCTGACGCTTGGAAAATAACACTTACCGAGTAGGGATGTCGACTGTGCAAGGTGCTGAACAAGATTGGATCGCGGCGGCGTGTCGTTGGTTGGAGTTTTCATCCGCGCAAGACTTACCGGACGGCTTGCTCGGTTCGCTGCAAGTTGCCGAAGGATCGGAGCTCGAAACGCTGCTTAATGTTGTCTCCGCCAACTTCGACCAGATGAACTCAGGCCCGCTTCGGCTGCGACAATTGATGCAACACGTGGCGGTTCGTCTAAATAAGCTGGTTCGCGAAGAGGAACCGGATGTCGCGATTGTTACGCCGGAAATTTTGGTCCGTTTGGGCGATATGCTTTCAGGGGTCGATGCGATCGCTTCTGCTCATTGCTTGCAGATGTT
>JANPLP010001026.1:0-5687 GCA_031426595.1 Planctomycetia bacterium
GCTTTGCGAAGGGCGTGAATTGAGCGACAATAGCCACGCCCTTCGCAAAGCCTCAGAGCCTGCCACCCGTACACGAAGAATCGCAAAATTACGCTCTAACGCTCCACTAGCACGGCGCTATAGCGCATCTCCCTGAACGCCACATCTTGCGTTCCTTACGTTCTGTTCCACCTTATGTGTTCCACCTTATGTGTTCCACCCCATGTGTTCCATTTGCGGACAACGGGCCCTCACAATCTGGCGAAGCCAGGCTACCGCGAAAATTCTGCCAATGCGTTTGGATAAGAATGTCACATCACGTCCCCATACCGTGATTTCCTAAGTAGCGCGACGTACTGAGGACGCCATGAGAAGGTTTTGTGCACAGAGCGGCCAAGTTAGACGTCGATCGGTTGTTAGCCAAAGTTTTCTATTTCAGTTTACGAGCCTTTTTCTGGGAAAAGAGATGGTTGCTATGAGAATGATTTGGCGCGGTCTGTTGGCATCGATGTTGTTGAGTTGTACTTTACTTGGGCCTGTAGTTGCTCAGGAAGCACCGAAGGAAAAGCCTCGCGTCTACAAGCATGACTTTGAGGGGCAGGATCTTTCGGGCAGAGATTTCTCAAAGCAAAACCTCGACGATGCGAATTTCGCGGACGCTGTTCTCAAAGAGACGAAGTTTGAACGCGCAAGCCTCAAGAACTGCAATTTCCAAGGTGCAAAATTAGAAGGAACAAATCTAAGTTACGCTGATATGACAGGTTCCGACTTTCGACAGTCGAGTTTCAAATGGCCATCGATCTATCAAGCGAACTTCAACGGTGCTGACTTGTCAGGAGTCGATCTGAACGGACAAAGCACTTCGGAAATGAAGTTCAGAGAAGCCAAGCTGCGTGGAACCAAGGGCTTTAATCAGATCTACGGTTCAGATTATTACAAGGCCGACCTGCGAGGCGCGGATTTTTCCACCGCGGTACTGCTTGATCGCACAAACTTCCGCAAAGCTAAGTTTGACCAATTCACGCGTTGGCCCAAGGGATTCGTTGTCGAAGACCATGGACTTGTATTTGAAGAGACAAAAGCAGAGGAAAAACCTAGTCCCCAAACCAACCCCACCGTGGGAAATGAAAAAAGCGAAGCAGACTTTCAAAAATTGGATAAGAACGAGGATGGCGTGCTGTCTGGCACCGAAATGAATGGGCTCAAAGAACAAGATGCGAACGAAGATGGAGAGATTACTCGGGCTGAATTTCTGCGCAAAAGCCAGTAAAAAAATGGACCATCGGATAACGACTGGCATTTGATTGCATAAGTTGATCTGAGAGGACTGTCATTTCAGCTCCTTAAAAGGTTTTCGATCGAGTCAGAAGAAATGGCGCTGATGTTGTTACAACCAGTGAGCTGTCCGCACCCTTGGGCCGATAGGTCGACTTTTGACCACTGGTAGCAGTTCGCTATTCGGTTCCAGCAAGTCGATGCTCAAACGGACGCGCTGCATGCTGTGGAACTTTGGTGCCCACAGTACTGATACTAGTAACGCTATCAGTGTGGATGCTTGGGGCAAGTCTCGCACCACTCCTGTCGCATCGGAGCAGTAATGGTACGGCTCTGCCCCCTAGCGCCGAACAAATGCTTTTTTTCAGCTCAGATTCACTAGGGTGCATTGGACCGCCCCGAGTTCGCCGCTGCTCAAGAATAATCCACAGCGGATCTACCCTCCACCAGTCCGGTAACCCCAGCGGACGGTATATTGACTAACGGCATAGTAACTTTCTTCGCCCAGCGGCATGGGAATCATTTGCAAGTGCCATTCGACTTCATAATGAAGGCTGGGCCACCGTCTGGTAAACTGGATACGGAAGCGCAGTTAAGCCGCTGTTGCTTTGAGAGTTCCCGCTGGTCGCTAGGATGTCGTGGATGAACCGATCTCGAAAAATGCAAATGGTGCGATGAGTACTTCGTTCGACGAGTCGCTTGTGGGAAACCAAGTCGGCCAATACCGGCTTGTTGAACGCTTGGGGTCTGGCGGTACTGGAGTCGTGTACCGGGCAACGCAGACCGATGGACAGATAGTTGCCATCAAGATACTCAAGAGCAGTGAGTTTACCGACACCAGTCGAGCGGCGTGGATCCGGGAATCTCGTTTGGTTGGACGTCTTTCACATCCAAACTTGATTAAGATTCTTGCCGCGAGCAGCGATCATAAAGTTGACTTCTGCGTGTTTGAGTGGGCCGCCAAAGGGAGCTTGGCGGACCTGTTGCGGATGCAACTGCTGGATTTCCGTCAGGCGGCAGAGATAGCAAGTAGCATTGCTCTTGGGTGCCAAGCGTTGCATGACCACCATTTTCTGCACCGTGACATCAAGCCGAGCAATGTGCTCATCGACGCTAGCGGGGTGATCAAGCTTGCTGATTTCGGTGCGGCCCGGGCTGTAGACGAGACAGTTATTACAAACTCACATACCTGCATTGGAACACCCGGTTACATGTCACCGGAGCAGATGGGGCTGATTGACGCTGCCATGGCCTGCCCATCAGACGTGTACAGCATAGGAGCTGTATTGTATGCCATGCTTGTCGGCAGAGGCCCATTTTCTGGCGTTTCCACCATTGAAATCATCGCCAAAGCGGCGCGCGGACACATTACAAATCCATCCGAGTTACGCTCGGTTCCACTCGCGTTAGAAGCGATTTGCTTGAAGTGCCTAAAGCATTCGCCGACGGAGCGATATCCAACAGCGCAGGCACTCTATGAGGACTTGCAGCGGTTCCTCTCCGGCAGTTCTGTTTCCGCATTCGATTGCAGCACTGCCAAGCTCACCAGACGCAGACTATCCATTGCGGCAATTGTAGTTGCCTGCGTAAGCATCCTCGGAGTTTCAATTGTCTATCGCGAGTTTCAAAATCGCGTTAGCGTTTTAGTCAGTCCAGAACCTTCGCAGACTGAGGAGAAATCCATCGCGATGGTCTCCAAGCTGGGCGGAACTATCGGAAAGCGCGATGACCAAATCGTCGCCGTTGACTTAACTGGCACCCAAGCTTCCGACGATGATCTCGCTGTGCTAAACGGCTTCCCGCACCTTGAAGCGGTTATGCTTGGCGGAACGCAAGTGTCGATTTGCGGCATCGAGAAAATCCCCGATTCGGTCCGCCGTATCGACCTGAGCGGCAATGTTATCGGCGATGCAGATTGTGCTGTGCTCGCAAAACGACAAAACCTAAAGAGTATTTGCTTCCTGGAGAATGCGATCCGCGATACGGGTGTAAAGCAGCTCTGCGCATCCGGTCAATTGACCGAGCTCACACTGCAAGGAACTCTCATCACCGATGCTTGTATAAACGACTTGCTAAAATGCGAGGGCCTCGAATCCTTAGTGCTCAACGGAACTCCGTCGCTATCCGCCTCAGCGATCGCAAACTTCGCCAAACTCAAAAAACTTCAATACCTTCACTTGGGCTCGACCGCCGTGAATGATGAGGTCATTGGTTTGATCGTCAAGAATTGCCAACTTAAGGAGATTGGGCTTTGCAATTGTGTGTATATTACCGACGCGGCACTTAATAGCTTGGCGAATTGCCCAAGTCTTGAGACCGTTTTTCTAGATGGCAGTTCCGTCACTGCGGACGGTGTCCGACAACTCGCGCGGCTTCCCAAGCTAAAGAAAGTTTTCTGTCGAGGCAACGGTTTTAACTCGGCCTTTTCTCGCGAGGAGTTTCGCAAGAGTGTGCTGTTTGTCGATCATTGGTAGCGGGCGACTGGAAGCGTAAGCGGTGCAGGTGCAAGTACAGATCCCATTAATTCACTTGCAGATAGATACCCAACCCCCATTTTACAAGAGCTTATAATGCATCGGTTATCGCCAGTTTTCTTGGTATGTCTACTGTTCAATTTGCTTTGCCCAATGAACGGGGCTTGCCTACTCGTAGCACAAGAGACAGCGCTCGATAATTCGAGCAAGCCAACCACAAGCGTTGTGACGTTCTCCACTCAGGACGATCGTCGCGACATGTTAAAGCAGCTTGGAATCACCAAGCTGCGTTCAGGCCCAAGCGGTGATCCCAAAAATCCAAATGCGGCGAATACGGACGAGTCGAAAGCAAATCCGTTTCCGAATCTGCCAGACCTAATGACATTGAAGGACGGTACGAAGGTTACGACTCGTGAACAGTGGTTGAACCGGCGTCGGCCAGAGATAGTGGAGGACTTTGAGCGCGAAGTATTGGGAAGGATTCCAGAGGGAGTTCCTGCTGTAACATGGAAAGTTGTGAAGACCATCGAGAAGAAACTGGGTGCAATTGACGTTATCGAAAAACGCATTGTTGGTCGAGCCGACAATTCCGCATGTGCGGAGATCGATGTCAGCATTATGATGTCGGTCATTGTTCCCAAAGAAGTAAAAGGCCCCGTACCCGCACTGATGCAGTTCGGTTTCACAGCCTGGAGTCTGGATGGAGAGGATATGGGTGCGGGAGGTCGAAGATTCGGCGAACCTCGACCTGGTGATCCGCCACCGAAAGAACAGCAGTTGGTTGAAGCCGGCTGGGCCGCTGTAACGATCAATGCGAACAGTATTCAGGAAGACTCCGGTGGCGAACAGCAAAGACGATTCGGGCCCCCGCGACCACAAGGTCAAACGGGTGGTGGACTCACTCGCGGAATCATCGGTCTAACGAACAAGGGGCAGCCTCGCAAACCTGATCAATGGGGTTCGCTTCGAGCTTGGGGTTGGGGAGCATCGCGAGGACTGGATTACCTTGAAAATGAACCGGCAATTAATGCGAAGAGAGTCGGTATTGACGGAGTCTCTCGTTACGGCAAAGCAGCACTCGTGACGATGGCTTTTGATGGGCGATTCGCAATGGCCCTTGTTGGTTCGTCGGGTGAAGGCGGCGCAAGTCTCTACCGTCGAAACTTTGGTGAAGCCGTCGAGAACTTGACTGGTTCGGGTGAATACCATTGGATGGCAGGCAACTTTTTAAAATACGGAACGGAAGAATCCGTGTTCGGATCGAAGAACGCCAGCGACCTGCCGGTTGACGCTCATATGTTGATCGCGCTGTGCGCCCCTCGAATGACTTTCATCAGCTATGGCGTTCCCGAGAAAGGGGATGCATTGTGGCTGGATCAACAGGGTAGCTTCATGGCAACAATCGCAGCTCAACCAGCATTTCGCTTGCTGGGAGCGCGAGATCTGGGCCGCAGCGACGACTACAACACCGAAAAGCTGCCACCGGTGAATACGGACCTACTCGAAGGCGAACTAGCTTGGCGCCAACATGACGGTGGCCACACCGATTTGCCAAACATTCCACACTTCATCAAGTGGGCGACGCGGATTTTCGAACGGCCCAATACGGATTCAAAGCTGTCAGCATCCGGTACAACTTCCGGTTCCTCCATTCCGCAGTCCGGTCCGATCAAGCGTAACGATCCGAATTCCGAGTTAGCTCATCAGCAGTTGATTGAAAAAGCTCGAAACGGCCAGATCGTTGTTTACTTCGTCGGCGATTCCTTTACGAGGCGGTGGGGTGCGACGGACTATCCAGCTTTTTTATCGATCTGGAAGAAGAACTTTCACGGTTGGAACGCAGCGAACTTTGGATGGGGAGGCGATACGACGAATAACATTTTATGGCGTTTGCAGAATGGAGAGCTTGAAGGGGTCGCGCCGAAGATTTTTGTGCTGCAAGCGGGTACCAATAATTTT
>JANPLP010001027.1:0-3756 GCA_031426595.1 Planctomycetia bacterium
TCGATGCGCCACAGCCGATTCCTTTCGGTAGTGAATTAGGTACTGTTTGATTTCGTAACCTAACAATGACCGAAATTCACTGGCGCATCGAGATCTATTTTTTGCTAGCTTATACGCATGGAATTAGGGTTAACGGCGTTGGGTGCCACCCACAAAACTGCGTTTCCTCGAACCAGTCACGCAAGTCTATCGGTCACAACCAAGTAGGCCGGAACAAGCGAAGCGCGGTTCCGGCATTCCCCTGCGCTAGGCCTATCACAGCAAGAAGCCGCCGCGGTTGGCGCGGGCGCGGATGGTGCCACCCGCGGTTATTGCCACCCGCGGTTGGTGCCACCCACAAAACTGCCGTTCCTCGAACCCGTTGAGCAACTCTATCGGTGACAACCAAGTAGGCCGGAACAAGCAAAGCGCGGTTCCGGCATTCCCCTGCGCTAGGCCTATCACACCGCTCCCGTGCCGCGGTTGGTGCCACCCATAAATCTGCGTTTCGACGAATTTCGGGCAAAGGCCCAACCGTTTGCCTTGCCAGTCCAACGGCCTGCTCTAGGCAAACTATCAGGCCTTCGGCCCTAAACACGAGAAGGTGTTTTCCGCCACGCAATCACACCACGGCAACTGAACCAGAACTTAATTGAAACATGACGCCACCTAGACCTTATAGCTCGCTCGGACGCCACCTCGAGGACCTTTCGGTTCATCAGCCAACTTAGGCGATATCGTCAGCGGAGCCAACCAACTATCACGAACACGCGGTTGCCGGTCAGATTGCGTCGTTTCGACCTCCGCTGATCCTTCCGCTTCAAAACCGACCGTGCCACGCATCTGCTGGTCGGCTTCGTCAATCGGCAAGACGAACACCACGCCGTTGACCAGCTATCTCGAATGCGGCAAGCCCGGCGACTTCAGCATTGGCCAGAAATAACTCCCTGCCCGCGCTTACGATGCAATGAACAATCGCTTCAACAGAACAGGGTAGATAAGCCCAGTCAGATCCCGGGAGCATGCCTTAGTTCAAGCCGGTATTTGATTCTCAGAGAAACTGAAACTTGTAGAGCAACCGTCATACAGCGCGACTGACGAGCGGCAATAGCAGCCCCTGCAGTCAAACGATGAGTGATGATGGGCTTTGGGAAGGGCATGATTTGAGCGATATCAGCCACGCCCTTCGCAAAGCCTTAGAGCGTGCCACCCTAAAATTTAATCTAGACAAAGCACCAGAGCGACCGCCAGTCGTGCCTCACACTTCAACATTTCAAAGATGCGCAAAACTTGCGACCTCAGACGATCGCTCAACTCAGTTTTGCACTACGTCTTTTCGCCTTAAACGAAATCAGCCCGCGTCTTGGCGGGCTGATGTTAAGCAATGATATCAGGTTGGGGCTTACTTCTTCTTCTCAACGTGAATCGTGTGCTTGCGCAAGCGAGGACAAAACTTCTTGAGCTTCAACTTCTCACCGCCGGTTCGCCGGCGCAACGTGTAGTTGTAATCGCCTGTTTCTTCACAAACGAGATGAACAACTTCTTTCTTCTTCTTACCCTTGGCCATGATCCGAATTCTTTCGTGCTGTGCTTATCGCAAAAACTGGTTGATGTTCACTCGGCTACCGCAGCAATCACTCAGCCGCTACGGGTGCCGCGCCTGCGGTCGTGGGTGAAACGTCAGAGGACGCACGTCCAAAATCGGGCTTCTCACTCCGCTTGACGACACGATCATTCTTACCGACGAACTCGAGGATCGCACGCGGACCTGCGTCGCCCAAGCGAGGCGTTGCCAAACGCAGAACGCGTGTGTAGCCACCGGGCCGATCAGCGAAGCGAACAGCGATCTCCTTGAAGAGAATCGAAACAGCTTGCTTGTCACCCAAAGCCTGCAGTGCTCGACGTCGCGCATGAACGGCTGGGCTCATCGCTTCAACCCACTTGGGATACTGATCACTCTCTCGCCATGCCTTCCAAGCAGCGGTGTTCCGCTCGGCATCGGTGCCGAACTGAGCCGCGTTAGTTTGCGCTACCAGCCCCTTCTTACCAAGCGTAATGCACTTCTCAACTAAAGGACGAATTTCCTTGGCCTTCGCCAAGGTTGTAATAATACGTCCTTTGACCTTCGGTGCGTTGGGATCAATATCGGAATCCGGTCGCTCGGTCAAAAACAGAGCGGACGCTAGATTGCGGTAAAGAGCTTGACGATGACTTGGGCTTCGGCCTAAAACGCGACCGTGTCTTCTGTGACGCATGACTACACACTCAACAAAATATTCAGGGTTAAAATCTTATCTAAGTCTGGCCACTGCACCAATCGTTCGACAGCGACCAAAATTCAGCTCGCTAACGAGACGCTTGCGAGGCTGGCAAACGCATTCCCAAGTGCAACCCAAGAGTCGCCAACTTGTCTCGTACTTCATTCAACGTCGTTTCACCGAAGTTCCGAATCTCAAGCAACTGGTCTTCAGTTCTCTGTACCAATTCACGAATCTGATGAATCCCTTCGCTCTCCAAACAATTACCGGCTCGCACGCTCAAACGCAAGTCAGCCACCGCTGAATTGAGCTTCGTTTCAAGCTGCGCTTCCGCTGATCCGGGCCCACCGCGTGCGGTTGCGTGCACTTGACGACCAAGCTCAGTGTACTGAACGAACGGGTTCAAGTGTTTGCGGAAAATCTTAGCTGCTTCAACCAATGCCATCTCAGGACCAATGGAGCCGTCAGTCCAAATTTCCAAATTGAGCTTGTCGTAGTTCGTCTTTTGGCCAACGCGAGTTTCTTCGACTTCATAGCGAACTCGCACAACCGGACTAAACACGGCGTCAACGGGGATGATCCCGATCTCATGATCGCGACTGCTGTGCTCGGACGCCGACGCATAACCGCGACCGTTCTCGACAACCATCTCCATTACGAATGGAACGTTATCTGTGAGCGTCGCCAAAACGTGGTGCTTGTTGATAATTTCAACATCCGCATCCGTTTCGACGTCCGCACCAGTGATTACACCCGCTGAAGATCGCTCGACTGTGATAACTCGTGTCGAATCGCTATGATTTTTAACAACCAGCGACTTGACGTTCAAAACGATTTCTGTCACGTCCTCCAGGATTCCCGGTAACGTCGTAAATTCGTGCTGAGCCCCGCGAATCTTTATCTGAGTGATCGCACTTCCTTCCAAGCTGGAAAGCAGAACGCGACGGAGGCTATTACCGACAGTCGTCCCGAAACCACGCTCAAACGGTTCAGCAATAAACTTGCCGTAAGTTGGCGATAACGTGTGGTGATCAAGCTGAACGTTGCTAGGTAATTCTAATCCACGCCATTTAACATGCATTGCGGATATCCCAACTGAAGAAGGAGTGAACGAACTTGGACGTGGCCAAAACTACACGCGACGACGCTTGCGAGGGCGGCATCCATTGTGCGGAATCGGTGTCACGTCTTCGATCAGCTTGACCGTCATGCCAGCCGTTTGCAACGCCGTAATCGCACTCTCGCGACCCGACCCCGGCCCCTTAACTCGCACTTCGATCTCTTTCACGCCAAACTTAGCGGCCTTTTCAGCCGCTTGCTGAGCCGCAACTTGACCGGCAAACGGAGTGCTCTTGCGACTTCCCTTGAAGCCGCAAGTACCCGAACTAGCCCAGCACAACGTGTCACCCTTGGTGTCAGTAATCGTGACGGTTGTATTGTTGAATGTCGCGCGGATATGAGCCACCGCTACAGTGACATTGCGACGTGTCTTACGACGCTTGATCTTGGCCACGTAATA
>JANPLP010001028.1:0-5139 GCA_031426595.1 Planctomycetia bacterium
AGCGACACAACCCCAACAACCCCACAAGGAGAACGATAAAGCGTCAAAACGCTATTTGGTTCAGTTTTCGTGACTCAAATAAAGCCCGCAAGGATTACTCTGCGTCATCTATTCGCAGTCAACTCAAAGCAACAACTGTTCCGATGACCGCAATCCGGCAAGCCCACCGCGACGCCGCCGATGTCGCAACCACATACACAGAAACGACTTAAGGAATGATGCGATTCTTTGCGGAATTTCTAAAAGCCGTTGCATCGATGACGAATGCTTAAGTCACAAGCAGAAGTTGCCACGATAAGAGGCAAAATGCAAAAAGCTCTTTTAGAGCTGCCCCAGAAACGAAAAGACCGCGCGGCGGAAGACTCTGCCGAGCGGTCTCATGTTGAACTCGTCTAGTGGCTCAGGAAGACTAGAACGTGAAGACTGCGTCCATGCCGAAGAAGGCTTGGCTGGTCTTACCGTTTTCGTTGAAACCGACGGTCTCTTTATCCCAAATCCAGCGAACTTCTGGACGAACAACCAAGTTCGGGTTGAACCGGTAGTTCATACCAACTGTTTGGTTGTAGACGTCGGCGTTGCGAACGCCATTCACTTCTTCCGAAATGTTGAACCATTCCGAACGACTACCTACCGACACGCAGTCGTTGAGCGAGTAGATCAGGTAGTGGATGTTGCCAAACGTGTTGCGAATACCAACGCCAGCAGCGTTGTTGGTGTAAAGGTAGTCGGTTTGGTTGATGTACTTCAGATTGTCAGTCAATCCAGCAGTGACGATACCGCTGTGGATCGTACCGCGCTCGCCGGTTGCTTCGTTGAAGCGGCCGAGGGCGTTGGTGTAAATGAAGCTGATATCATCGGTCAGAGCGCGTGAGAAACCGCCGATGTACGCGTCGCCGTTGTCTTCGAAACCGCTATCCCAGCCGGTTACGTAACCATTCCATACGGTCGTCGAGTCGTCCATCTTGTAGCTGGTCAAAACACCGGTGTGGGTGAATGGTTCAGCGTTGTAGAAGGTCAACTGGCGGCTGTAAAAGAAGTTGCCAGTAGCAGCAACGACTTCGTTTCCGATAATGGTGAAGAAGTGACCAGCTTTGACGGACAGGTCGCCGTAAGCCACCTCTGCGTACAACTGAGGGATTGCATGGCCGTAAGCGCCACCGTTATCCCAGCTTTGGTCAAACGAGTCGTTTGCAGGGCCAAACGCTTGAGTATCGGGAGCGTCAGTACCGTACAGGTAATCGATGCGACCACCGAAACCTAAACCGCAGCTGCCGTCAGCGATCTTCTCTGCGTACAACCATTGTTGTTGCAGTTGAACATGGTCAGCGTAGTTGTTGAAGCTACGGTTGGTGTTTTGTGTGTGATAACCGATGTTGCTCCAACCACCGATGGTCAAACCAAACGGATCGTTGGAGAACAACCGCCATGGATCGCCGCCGCAACCGCCAGCCGAATCGCATCCGCCGCTGCTGTCGCAAGACAAATCGCCACAACCTGTGTCGCAATCGCTGACAGGTGTGTCGCTGCATGAGCAAGATGCAGGGATGACTTCAGCCATCTGAGCCGATGCCAAACGTACGTTTGACTTGGCTACTGGAGCTGCATCTGCTGCATAATATCCATAGGAATTGGCCGTTGTGCTTGGTTCTGCAGCCCAAGCTTGGGTGCCGAAAGCGCAGGCGATCGCCGCCAAAAGCGCAGTCTTCGAGATTTTCATGTGTTCATCCTTGATTGATCTTCGGAATCCTAAGCAACCGCAAGGTCACTGTTGACCGTGCAGCCGTGCATGGGATAGGGACCAAGACCGCCACTTCGAAAAGTTGAGCCACTTACGAGTTCTTGGAATACTGCCCGCACCCATAAACATGCGTTTCCGGAATTAGCTATCGGTGCATTCTTCACGGAGGATTCAGCAGTTTTTCTTTCGCACTGTTCCAACAATTATGGAAAATCTTCGGGTCTGGTAAGCTTTTCCGCCTACGTAGAAGTTGCCGCCAACTCTAAGTTTTGCTGGAAATGCACCGACAAAAGCTAGCAAGCGGTACGCATAGATTTTTGCAATCGTTTCTCCAGCCCACTCTTGAGCCGGCGATGGCACCGTTTCGAGCCGTTCCTCGAATCCAAGAAGCAGGCTAGCCAAGAAGCAAACCAGCCGCGCAGAAAGCTACTCGAGCGCCTTAGAATCTAGTGCAGCGTTACAGCTTAATTTTTGGGGTGACACGCTCTGAGGCTTTGCGAAGGGAGTGGCTATTGCCGCTCAAATCACGCCCTTCGCAAATCCTCAGGGCGTGCCACCTAACGACGATCAGCCCTAAAATTAAATCTAGACAAAGCACTAGTCGTTCGGATCCGCCAATAAAGCCCTAGCGAACATCTCAGGATCGAAGGTTGCCAAGTCGGTCATCTGCTCGCCTAAGCCAACCAACTTCACCGGCAAATTGAATTGCTGACGAATAGGTATGACGACGCCTCCCTTGGCCGACCCATCTAACTTGGAAAGCACAATCCCCGTGCAGCCGGCTGCATCAGAGAAGCCCTTCGCTTGACTGATCGCGTTCTGCCCCGCCGTCGCATCCAAAACGAGCAAAACCTCGTGCGGCGCCTCAGGAATCTGCTTGCTAATAACCCGCCGAATCTTGTCGAGCTGCTGCATCAAATTGCTCTGCGTTTGCAATCGCCCAGCAGTATCAAGGATGCACACATCGTAGCTCTCATCAATGGCTTTCTTGGTCGCCTGAAACACCACACTTCCCGGGTCTGCTCCCGAAGCGGCTTTTACAATATCGCAACCAATCCGCTCCGACCAAATCGTCAATTGCTCGACTGCCGCCGCCCGAAACGTATCCCCTGCTCCAAGTAGCACGCGCTTACCCGACTTTGTAAATCGATGCGCCAACTTCGCAATCGATGTGGTCTTACCCGAACCGTTGACACCAACCACCAAAATGATTGTTGGTCCAGACTCGGCCATGCGAATCTCAGTTCCTCCTTGCTCAAGAGTCGCACGAATCTCCTCTGAAATGATATCGAGGATCTCCTGAAACTCCACTTTGCGAGCTCTAAAGTCGGTGCCGATCCGATCCCGAATCTGCCTCGCCATGTCGCCACCCATGTCGCTGCGAACCAAGATCGAAAACAGACGCTTCAAGAAATCCTCGTCGACTAACTGACCTTGGCTTTTCCATAGATCGCGGATGTCGGTGTTGAGCACAGTGCTCGTTTTCTTGAGCACCGCTTTCCAACTGCTAAACAATCCCCCCGGCTTCGCTTCGCTTGGCTGCTCCGACTCAGGTGGTTGTTCGTCGTTTTTTTTCTTGTTCCAGAATGCCATTAGTTCAGTTCGCAAGCTACTTCATAAAGTTCGGACAGCGGACTCACCGGCTGTTCGCGTTCGGCCATTGGATTTACATCTCACTACAAGATAACGGTCCCAAGTCACCAAGAGAACCGTACCGCCAAACTTCCGTTTCGCCTGTCCAGCGTGTGTAGTGACCGATTTTTGCGGTAATTCCTGCGGTTTAGCCTTAGAAAAAGGCTTCGCGAGGGCGTGCCAAAATGGATTCGCTGATCAATAATGGTGCTCAATAATGGTGCCACGACACTGGGGTCATCCTAGCCCGATAACGCGGCTTTCCTCGCTGCGTACGATCGTGGCTGCGGACGTTTGATAGGTAGAAGCTTACGATGCTGAATTTGCAAAGCACTTCCCAACAGCGATGGCTGACTCAAGTCGACCAATCGCTGGAAGAAATTCTCGTAGATCACGCCCATTGCGAATACAAGGCCGCCGCAAATGCGATGAGCATCATGGGTGCCTACATCGAGAATGAAGAGATATGCCGCGAGATGACCGAAATCATCGAAGAAGAGCTCGAACATTTCTACCTGGTGCTCGCACTCTTGAAACGACGCGCGATCGAATTCAAGAATCAGCCAGCAGGACATTACGGACGGGAATTGAATAGTTTGGTGCGCCCCCGAGGCACCGAGAGAGCCGTGGACCGAATGCTGGTTGCCAGTCTCATTGAAGCTCGCAGTTGTGAACGCTTCAGTCTCCTCGCAGATCATGTTCAGGATGAAGAACTCTCCATTTTTTATCGCTCACTCTTCGAATCCGAAGCCCGCCATCACACCACGTACGTGCGCATGGCCAAGCACTTCGCACCGGACGATGTCGTCAAAAAACGCCTTCACGAATTATCTGCGCTCGAAACGGAAATCATCGCCAAAGGCAACCCACTCCCACGCATGCACAGCTAATCAATTTTCTGAGCAGGCCGCTGATCAAGCCGCCTCTAAGCAGTCAGTGATTCAGCCAGCGATCGTACCCCGGCAGTTAGCCTCCACTACTGAAATTCCAACATGCTCGAACCTAACTTCGAAACCGCTTCGGTACTCCCCGAATATCTGCTCCCCTACGCTTCGCAAGTAGACCAACTGCGACGTACAGGAAACGTCTTTTGGCAGCGCGGTTGGTCACTGGGAACAAGCAGCAATTACAGCGTCGTAGTGAATCGTAACCCGCTGCAGTTACTGGTCACAGCCAGCGGCAAAGATAAAGGACGACTTACGCGAGAAGACTTTGTGCTTGTCGATGGCGAAGGCAATCCCGTTCGTTCCGACCAACCGAAATCGTCAGCCGAAACTCTACTCCACTGCGTTGCGGCTCAGCAAGAAAACGTCGGCGCGATACTGCACACACACAGCGTTTGGTCGACGATCCTTTCGGAACGGTTTGCTGGACTCGGAGGCCTCACGATTGAGGGGTTCGAAATGCTCAAAGGACTCAATGGCGTATCCACCCATGAACATCGCGAATGGCTACCCATCTTTCCCAACACGCAAGACATTCCCGTGCTCGCCGAACAAGTCAAAACAGCCATGCAAAATCCAGACAAACCGCTGACTCATGGATACTTAATTCGCCGCCATGGGATCTACACATGGGGCCGGGACCTCGATGAAGCAGTGCGCCAAATCGAGATCATCGAGTTCCTACTCGAATGTATCGGAAGACAGATAAGCTTCAGCTAAAAAAGATGCCGCGCTTCACTCGCGTTGCTGCAGCTCATCTCTCGCTGCACAAGCCATCGCCATTTGTTTACTGCACTTCTCAGCCGCGACGCTCCGCCGTCGCAC
>JANPLP010001029.1:0-3275 GCA_031426595.1 Planctomycetia bacterium
AAGTCCTTGCGTCGCTTCTTTGCGGTACCTCGCGATAAAGGGAATCGTATTTCCAGCGTCTAGCAACTCCACCGCAGCGATCACTTGGTCAAGTTTTATCGATAACTCCCGAGCGATCTCCTGGCAAGCGACTTTTAAATCCAATTCGACAGCGATAGTTGCGTTCATGTTGAAACAGATGAATTGATTGAGAAGCGTTGTAAACAAGCCCATAAGCGCGCTCAAAGGCCTGCCAAGACCTTTGTCGTACGCCAAACGGCTGCTCGCCGCTACAGGTGTACTGTAGCTTGCGAAGGTCTAGTTGACTTAGCTTGCACGGCGGGCTTGAAGCGCGCGAGGACGGGTGGATTGATGCAACGCAGGCTCGTCGCGACCATCCCCGTCGAAATCGCCAACGATGACTGTACCTTCTTCCGATTCGAGCTGGAAGACTTGATCGGTTGCATCAATGTGCCCGTTGCGATTGGAGTCCACGAAGACTTGATCACCTCGCACAACGGCTAACTCATCGATACCATCACCGTCATAGTCGCCAACCAGCGGGATATCTCCCGCTTCACCAAATTCGACTTGGCGATCATGACTCATGCTCAATCGACCATCACCATCGATGTCCAGCGTCCAGTTGCCATCGCGGAAGACACCGATCGTGGTAATGCCATCGCCATTGAAATCACCGCTAATCGCGATGTCGCGCCCGCTGCCGAACAGGAAGACGTGATCAATGAGATCCGCGCGAGCCGGGCCTTGTTGGCTGCACTGTAACCAGCGTGGTTCATCGGGCGCTTCTTCGATGCGCGGGGGCAAGTTTTTCGGCTTGATGCGACGCAAGTTTTCTGGGTCGGGCAAGCCGGGTTCAGCTGCGAGCGCACGCTCATCACCGCTCCACTTTTTACCGAACACTCCCGCATCGTCCTTGCCGTCGCCATCCCAATCGCCCACAACAGGTTGGTCACCGCGCGTTCCAAGTTTGAGCCAAATGTCGGTTTCGTCCCAGCGCCCATTGCCGTTGAGATCGATGAACCATTCTCCATCGACAAACAAGGCGATTTCATCAAAGCCATCGCCATTGAAGTCACCAGCCAGCGGCTGCGCATCAGGCAGATCAAAAACAATGCGGCTCGATAGCGGAAGCGATTGAATGTCAGCACCTGGTTTCGATTTGTCGATGGTGCTGACAATTTTCCAAGTGCTCTGCTTCATCCCGGTGACAGTCCACGCATACACGTCCAATCGTTCGGCGCGGTCAGCCACTTCAGCTTCGTCAAGCGGTTCGCCACTGCGGTGACCTCGAGGGAAGCCGCCGTTAATAACACTCAAATGCCAGGTTGGAGGGGAGTCGTGTCCAACTCCGACCAATAATGGCAGAGGTTCCCATAGCAACGGCTCCCACTTGATCGGCGCCATGGGCGCATACAAAGGACGCTCGGGATATTTGATGTCGACCTCGGGTGGCTTCGGTGGAAGCGGAGGTACAGGGGGTGGATCTTTCGTAACGATGATTTCGCTGAAGTTATTCAGTTGTGATGTGCTACCAGCCATGATGTTGATCATCAACAAACCGTCAAAGTTGGCTTGAGTGATCACATCCGCGAGGAACGGCGAAGTGATGTCACCAGGAATCACGTCCCCCTTGTTCACGCCGATTCCACCTGTCGTTCCAGGTGTATCGAGACTATCGATGTAGCCTGTCGGTTGCGACTGAAAAATGTGATAAGTCGCTTCGCGCAAGCCCTTGAATTCAAAGTAACCGTTTGCGTCGGTGACAACTTCGATAAACTCACCAGCGTATATCCCTGGCAGCGCGCGAGAACTTTCGAACGGCAGGCCGTTGATCGATCGCAATTGAACCCTTACGCCCGCGATCGGAGTGTCGTCTGCTGTCTTTTGGCCGTCGCGAACGGTGCGAATGTCCTGAGGCGCAAGTCCATCTTGGGTCTTGATCGCTGGGCCGTCTTGGTACACATAACCCGAAATTGTCGCGGGAGGCACTTCACAGAAATTGGCTTCGGTCACCACCATTCCAGAACGAATGACGATAGCGCTAATCAGATCATTTGTTGAATCATTGCCACCTGTGGCTGGAGCAACTTGGCCGCCATGAAAATATCCGGCCGGTTGGGTTTCCCGGACGCTGTAAGTACCTGGTCGCAAGTTCGCAAACTGGTAATCGCCGTTGATGTCCGTGCGAGTTGAGGCGAGCACATTTCCGGAGCCATCTAGCAATTCAATCAACACACCTTCCAGTGAAACTTCGCCGGGATCTTGAACACAATCGAAATCCAGATCGGCGAAGACGTTTCCTGAAATGGAGCCAGGCAGTTGCTCGCAGAAATCGTAGTTGACCAACACAGCGCCAACGCCAATCGCAATCGCCGAGATCACATCGGTGACTGTGTCGTTTCCACCGCCCGAGCCAGCCTTCTGTCCGCCTTGGAAGTAGCCGTTCGGTTGCAGTTCGCGAACGGTGTAGTTGCCAGGACGAAGTCCTGTGAATTTGTACTTGCCATTCGAATCGGTAAGCGTGGTACCGACCACGTTTCCGTTCTGGTCCAGCAACGTAATAGTAACGCCTGCTATCGGAGCTTCATCCGCGTCTCGGACGCAGTCTTGATCAGTGTCGACATATACGTTGCCGCTGATTTCCGCTGGAGGAATCTCGCAGAAGTCATAATTGATCAGCGCTACGCCCGCGCCCACAATGATCTGCGAGATCAAATCGGTCTGCGAAGCATCACCGCCGCCGCTCCCCGCTCGCTGCCCAGCTTGAAGAAGACCGATCGGTTGCACTTCGCGCACTGAATAGGTGCCCATTGGCAAATCATCAAAACGGTAGGCACCACCCGCGTCCGTCGTCGTTGTGCGAATCACTACGCCGTTGGAATCGAGCAACTGAACCGTTACACCTTGAAGATAACGATCACCCACGGCATCAACGATACAGTTACCGTCGGTGTCGACCATCACACGACCAGCGATGCTGCCTGGCAGCAACTCACCGAAGTCGTAGTTGATGCCTTGACGGCCGGAGGGCAAACGAATTTGTGTGAGCACATCGCCGGTCGCATCGTTGGCTCCGACAACCGTTCCACTGATTGTTCCGACCGCTGATTTGCCTGGCAAGTATCCCACGGGAGTGACTTCGGTGACTCGATAGTTTCCAGGTCGTAGCCCACTGAACTTGTAAAATCCAACAGAATCCGTACGAGTCTCAGCAACTTTTTGTCCCTGCTCGTTCCACAAGGTAACGAGGACATTTGCCAGCGGAGTTTCGC
>JANPLP010001030.1:0-5121 GCA_031426595.1 Planctomycetia bacterium
CAATCTCAGCCGCCAATGCAGGATCACGATCGGCAGCCAATTGAATCTGCTTTGCAGTCTCAGGCTCGAGCTCGCCGAGCACAAATGCGCTTAGTTGGTATTGTGGGAACGGATATTTTTTAGCGGACATAGTTGGGTCCCTTTGGATTAGTTAAAGGTCAGCGACGTTAGCCCAATGGCCTTGCGGTGTTGCCATGCGGCACGCGCCGTCCGGAATTTCAGGCATTTCAGTTGAAGACGCGCCGGTTCAAGTGTTTAGCGGTTGGCGGCGATACGAGCACGTAGCTGCGAAATCGCTTGGTGCAGGTGATAGCCCACATTGGTTGCTGTCAGCCCAGTGACTTCGGCAATCTGCCGATAGCTGAGTCCATCGTGCAGCCGCAATCGCAGCACTTCCTGTTGCTGCTCAGTCAAGCCAACGACACTGGCTCGCAATTGATTCAGTTGCTCGTCGTGCTCGGCAGACTCGCCTGGAGCACTGAGATCTCGATCCTGCAGACGGCTCACATCTGCATGGGTGTGAATTGCGCTCATACGTCCCTCACGTCGCGTTAAATCGATAGCTCGGTTTCGACATGTTCGATAAAGCCAAGCCGTGGCGTGCGGCTCGATATCCGGCCACGCTTCTTGGCACAACTTTACAAATGCGTCCTGCACAATGTCGCGTGCTGCTTCGATATCGCCCCACACTCGGCGGCGTATGTAAGCGACCAGCGGCACTTCTAGGCTTGCAAACGTTTCGGCAATCCATTCCGTTGGCGGTGTAGCTGTTTTTACTGCATTGGGGAGCGGCGAACCGCTAACCTTATCTAGCTGGTGGTCCGTGACGGAGGTCGGTGATTTTGCATCGGGGGACTGCATAGAGCGTCGTTCCGCTGGAGAAAACAGGGCAGCATCCTGCCAGCCACATTAATTAACGATCGACCACGGATTCTATTAGCCGTTTTCTGGAAAAATTAAGTTAGCAGGCAATAATCACTTGCTGGTTCCGGCCACTCCCGATACCGCCTACGCTATTGGGCAGCTTCAGGAGGGTGACTTTTTTTGCGAGATTGACTTAACGAGCTGGGCAAGCCGGGCTGGGCAAGCCAGGCTGGGCAAGCCAGGCTGGGCCACTGATGCCGGCACTCATACAGTTCATCAGATGCTGGGTCATCAGATGCTGGGTCATCCGAAAGTCAGTGATTGTTCTGGCGTCCTCCATCGCAATGCACCCACACACGTTACCATGAAATATCCGGCTTGCCGTCGTCGAAAGTCATTTTGAGAGCCGCTCGAATTGCGACGTTCAGTTGTTGCTGAATCCAGTATTGTTCTTGAATCCAGTATTCTAAAATGCCGAAAAAAGGTTTGATGAATCCACCGCACAGCGCCTTAACGCTCGTTGAACTTCTGGTTGTGTTAGCGATCATTGGAGTCCTTGTGGGTTTGCTATTGCCTGCAGTCCAAGCGGCGCGGGAATCGGTTCGAGCGACGACTTGTCAGAGCAACATGAAGCAACTGGGGCTGGCCTTGCATAACTATGAAAGTGCGCATCGCAGTTTCCCGCCAGGGCGAGGATCGCCTTTGCCGCGTGCCTTTTCCGCTTTCGCATATTTGCTTCCGCAGCTCGAACAAAGCCAACTACAAACCCGAATCGACTTCACTCAAGCTCCCCTCGATTTTTCTGTCGGTCCCACTTTCTACAGCGGCGCGGCGAATCGACTGGCTGCGAGGACGGAGTTGAGCTTCCTTAATTGTCCGAGTGATTCTGCGGGTCGACGAGTGGCGGGTTCGGTATTCGGCGCAAGCAACTACGCCGGAAACGTAGGCACTGGTTTGCATGATTTGGGGAGTCTTAATGGAGCGGACGGTGTCTTCTATTTGAATTCTCAAACGCGATTTCGGGATGTGACCGACGGCGCTACCTTCACCGTTGCTTGGGGTGAGCGTTTGTTGGGTGCCGGTGCAAATGGTGTCGATCGGGCCAATCCGCGTCGTGTGGCTCGCGAGCTAGTGGCTGGGCTCGAGCCCACATTGCAAACTTGTTACAGCAGCGCGGGGAGCTCAAATCGTGCGGACTATTATCATCTCGGCGAGAAATGGTTGCTGGGAAACTACGGCAACACACTCTACAACCACTTCTTGCCGCCAGGTTCGCTGCGGTCCGACTGTTTCAATATCCAACAGCAAAAAGGGATGTTCGCGCTGGGCAGTGCTCATGCCGCTGGACCGTTCGTCGTTTTTTGTGACGGCCATGTAAGCCACATTTCACGCTCGATCGACGAAGGGAGTTGGCGAGCCCTCGGGTCGCGAGCGGGTAGTGAGTTGGTGGCGGAATAATGGAGTCGTAGGCGGCCTACAACTGTTTTTTAGTTGTCATGCTAGGCATGAATCGATGTGATGGTCGGGTTGACTTTGGAGCGTACAATAGGTTCATGAACGATCCGATTGCAGAAGATAACGGTAGCGGCTTTGACTTGCTTGGCGAATGGACTGGCAGCGAGCCTTCGTTGGCTCAGGAGCCAGCGAATGAAGACGCAAAATCGCGGGTGAGCTATCGACCGGAACTTCCGGACTGGGGCGTGTACCTGACATGGCCGACAGAGGGGCAGAGTTGGATACATGCGGCGGATCTGGGGCTCGCGCTCAGTGTGCTTCCCAGCCGCCGCGTCTTTCATCGGACTCGGTGGGACCGCACGTTTTATCAGTTGCATTACGGCGAGTTGTCGATACGTGTGCGTCCAACGATGTGGGTGCGGGTCGAGAGTGTGGATCTGCAAGTTGGGCAGCAAGTCGAGTTGCTGTCGCGCGATAGAACCAATGATCCCGGGATCTTTAAGATTCGAGATATCTTGTTCTGCCCCCGTAAAGGCGTGGTTGAATTTGCGCTTAGCCAGCGAGGCATGACACTGCCAAGAATGTACTCGCGCGATGATCTCCGGCCGCTGAATGTTGTCCATAATCTTCGCGTTGGTTATTTCCAACATTTGCCCCAAAAATCGCGCCTGCCATCCGACATTGAATTGCTCGATGTCGGCAACCTTACCGCTGAATAGCCCATGGGAAGCGGCTCCATCTGCTAGAATGATTGGTCCCGCCCGCCAGTATGGAAGTTATACGCTTCACCCACTAAACACGGACAATAACCGCTCCCGCGGAGCGGACCCACTGAATTCGCCGGAAGTAAGGAAATCAGTTTGAAGGAATCGATCGATAAATCTCTAGTTGGATCGCTCGACGAATCCGCGCTCAGTGAAGTCGCTAGGGAGGAAGCTTTGGCGGTTTTGGTCGGCAAACTAGTAGACCGTATGCAGCGTAAAGAGCCTGTGGACTTCGAATCGGTATGCCGCGAACATCCCGAGTTGGCGGATGAACTGCGCGAAGTCTGGGGCGCCTTGGTTGTAACCGACGCAGTTGCTGCTTCTGCCCGCACTCAGTCCGTAGATTCTCTGAAGGCGACAGCGCGGATCAGCAGTTTTCGAGTCCCCGGTTTGCCCTATCAACTGGGCGATTATGAACTGCTTGAAGAAGTCGGTCGCGGGGGGATGGGAGTTGTCTATCGCGCTCGGCAGACGAGCCTAAATCGCGTGGTGGCGATCAAGATGATCGAAGAGAATCGCACCTCGAGCCCAGAGAATCGTCAACGATTTTTGGCGGAAGCGGAGGCGAGTGCGCGACTCGAACATCCTGGCATCGTTACGGTCTACGAAGTCAACGAGATCGAAGGCCATCCTTACTTCAGTATGCAATTGGTCATCGGTAGGACGCTGGCCGAGCGACTGCACCAAGGGCCAATCTCGCAACGCGAAGCCGCCCGAATTATGGCTGAAGTGTGTCGCGCGATTGCTTTCGCGCATGAACACGGTGTGCTGCATCGGGATTTGAAGCCGTCGAATATTTTGCTTGATCGACAACAACGTCCGCTCGTAAGCGACTTTGGCTTGGCAAAATTTACGGGCTCAGCGGATGACTTAACACGCACGGGTGCGGTGATCGGAACGCCGAGTTACATGTCGCCTGAGCAAGCGTCTGGGCGATCGTCATTGGTCGGTCCAGCGTCCGACATCTATAGCCTGGGTTCGGTGCTGTACCACTTGTTAACGGGTCGACCCCCTTTCCTCGCTGAATCGCCCATGGAATTGGTACTGAAGATCCTTGAGGACGAACCACCGCCGCCACGGTTGCTGGAACCGCGCATCGATCGCGATTTGGAAATGATCGTGACTCGTAGTATTCAAAAGCCGCCCGATCTGCGCTATGCGACCGCTACAGAAATGGCCGAGGACTTGGAGAGCTTCTTGCGCGACGAACCAGTTCGGGCTCGCGGTGGTAAACTCAGCCAAGTCGCAGCCCGCTGGTTCCGCGAAACGCACCACGCAGTCGTCCTTGAGAATTGGGGTTTGCTATGGATGTGGCACAGCCTTGTGTTGTTGATTGTCTGCTTGGCGACACAACTAATGCAGTGGTCCGGTATCTCCAATCGTTTTTCGTATGCCGCGATCTGGGTGATCGGTTTAGGAGCCTGGGCGGTCGTGTTCTGGGTTCTTCGCCGACGCATGGGACCGGTGACTTTTGTCGAACGCCAAATTGCTCACGTATGGGGAGCCAGTTTGATTGCGATCTCGTTGCTCACACCGCTTGAATGGTATTTAGATCTCGAACCGCTGAAGTTATCGCCTGTGTTGGGAATTGTCAGCGGTATTATCTTTTTCGTGAAAGCTGGGATTTTGGCGGGTTCTTTTTATGTCCAAGCCGCTTGCTTGTTTGGTACGAGCATGGTGATGGCCATTTTTCCCGAGTGGGCGCATCTAATTTTTGGAGTCGTTTCAGCCGCATGTTTCTTTGTCCCAGGCTTGAAGTATTACCGCCAAAAAACGGCCACAGGCAAGAAACTAAGCGTTGTAAATTAGTGCAGCGTTACAGCTTTATTTTGGGGTGGCCCGCTCTAAGGCTCTGCGAAGGGCGTGGCTAATGTCGCTCAAAACACGCCCTTCGCAGAGCCCTCAGTTTTAGGCACATTTTATTCTTTGTTTGACCGCTCGGGCACCCTCGACACGGTCGTTAAGTCGCATCCAACCTCTCCACAATGTTATCCAACCTGGCCGCCCGTCTCGCTTGCGATTGAGGTGGCCTCCGAGT
>JANPLP010001031.1:0-1669 GCA_031426595.1 Planctomycetia bacterium
CCGGCACTGCGAGTCAGTTCTGCAATGCGGACCTTCAGAACGACTTGCTGCTCACCGGGAACATGCAATAGGTTGATGACCGACCATGCCTGATTCTGCGCTACCGGAATCCGTGCCGCTTGCGCAATGTCGCCCAGCCCAGAACCCACGATTCCCGACTGACCCTGCCCACCTGGTCGGCCCACGAGCGAAAGAATCTCAGAAGCTTCTTTGGCATCGCGCGCCTGGCCGCGAAGGATTAACTTGTCCGCCACAGGAAAGAGCTGCACTTGGCTGTTCGGAAACAGCTCGTTGATCCGCGATTCAAGATTGGAGAACTCGGACTCCACTCGCTCTTCCACTGCCTGTGGAGCGGACACTTTCACCAAATACCTGAGCATCACCTGCTCTGAACTGGCCGGTCCAGAAAGAACTCCACCCGTCGTGGAAATCGTTTTACCGTCCGGCGTCAGCTCGTCTGCGGAAGGCCGAAACCAGATTGTCATGGTCGTCTCGCCGGCCCGGAGTCCAATCACTTCAAACTCGCTGGGACCGTATTCGGAGATTTCCACCAAGGTTGGATCCGTGATCGCAATCCGATCCACCGGGAATCGGGTCTTCACCACCTTGGACTGGGCCGGTTCGAGGTGAAACAACAGCTCAGATTCCATGACTTCGTCGATGAGACTGGATTCTTTGGATCGGACAGAGGGGCTTGGCTGCTCCAGTCTACTCGCGACCCGCGTTCGAACCGGCTCCTGCGCGTCGAGCTTCACCGACGATTGTAGAAACGCGACCGCGAACGCGGCCATCGTCAGGTATCGGCGAATTTCTAGCTTAGAGTAGTTCATCATAGTTTTTTTTAGGCAACTGATCCTTGAGCAGGGCAATTACGCCACCTGCGCATTGCGCACGACTGAGGAGGGCCATCGGACCCTAGTCGGCACAATTCAAAAATGTCTTCGACGGACTGCCCTGAGAAACCTGAGTGAATCTGTGCCGGTTAGGCAGAATCTTTGGAATATAACGACTGCTTTCCACCCCAAACCCCCAATTATCCAAATCGAGCTATGCATGATTGAGGACTAGTGCAGCGTTACGGTTTACTTTCGGGGTGGCACGCCCTGAGGCTTTGCGAAGGGCGTGGCGAATGTCAGTCGAATCCTCCTTCGCAGAGCCTCAGAGCGTGCCACCCGTACACGAAGAATCCACGTTGGAATGTACCTAAGCGGGCTGCGTAAGTCAGTTCGTATTCGGGTCGGGAATGGGATCAAGTGGGTCGCGTGGCCCATCCTGAGTGCGAGTTGCGGGGGCTTGGTTGACGTTTTGATTGAGGATGCCACCGCTGCGGTTTTCCTTCTGGACGAAGTTCTTCATTTCAATTACGGCTGGGCCGAGCAATAGGATGTAGATCGGCGGAGTCAGGCACAATACTGTGGGGAACAGCAGTTTGACGGCGGCCTTGTTGCCGCGTTCCTCGGCGAGTTGCCGACGCGTGCGGCGGATGCCGTCGGAGAACTCGCGGAAAGCGGTTGAGACGCTCCCTCCGATCTGCTCAGCTTGGCGGACCATCGTCGCTAGGACGGTCACGTCGCTGATGTTGACGCGTGTCGCGAACTGCCGCAGCGCTTGGTCGAGCGATCCTGCTTCGGCTTGCATCTCGATCAACGACAGTTCGCAGGCCATGTCG